>CAZEGV010000030.1:0-35585 GCA_964511645.1 uncultured Cytophagales bacterium | reverse complement strand
TGAAATAAATCAAATGGAGAAGGCTTACCATAAAGTATTTGAAAACAAATTGTAGGTTTAAATAATTTATTTTTTAGAAAAAAAGTGTGTCTAAACGTGATTGAAACAAAGAATAATGAGTTTTTTTTATCTACCATAACGGACTCTGTAAGTGAAAAATAAAGGAAATTGTTTAAGCACGTACCGATCTAATAAACCCTTAGGAGTGTTTCTTAAACCTTTTCCTTTACCCAAATATACGAATAATAACCAAACTTGTTACAAATGAGCCAATTAATAAATGCAGTAGAAAAATAGAAGTCGGTAAAAAGAACGGACAAAAATAGTAGACGAAGAAAACCCAGTAAGCCAAAAACCAATAAGTGGAATTGTAGGCAATGCAGGAAAGGTGGGTGAGATATTCTCAGCAACGCACGGGATGGTCAAAAACACTTCTAAAGAAGAAAAGAAGAGCATTAAAGAGCAGTTGGATTTACTAGAGCGAAAAACCATACGGAAAGATGCATTCAGCTGGGCTTTGAAAGAATTAAGACAAAAATCAGTTAAAACTACTATAAATAACAAAGAAGTAAGTATTGGTATCAACAGAAAGGGGATAGATAAGTTTTTGAGCGAACAATCAGGTGTGTTTTATGATATAGAAATGCGTAATAAAAAGAACTTATACCAGTTTAACTATAATATGAGTCTAATTTAGATTGAATTGTTTTTTGCAATATCGAGGAAAAATGATTTAGCATAACTGGTTACGGTAAATTATTTTAACGAAGAGAGTGTAAAAACAAACAGGATAAATGACTTGTCTTATAGTTAAAATGGTATTACTAGCTTGTATTGTTAAATATTATTTTGTTTTTCGGAAATATCACATACATATTTGAACCGTAGACAAACTACAATATGGATAATCTAAAAAAAATAGAGAAAGAAATATCTAAAATTTTAAATATTGTAATAGATAATGTGAATCGTCAAATAGTAACTTTTGATACTATTGATAAAAACCAAGGTATCATTGTTCAAAAAATCAAAGAACTGGATACAAAAATTGAGACTGTAATAGGAACAGATTTACCAGCTATACAAGGTAAGGTTGATAAAATAAAAGATGTCCAAGAAGGAATTGAAGATATAAAAGTAGAAGTATCTAGGTACTCAGATGAATATGCTAACCTACTACAAATAGTGAAAAAATGACGTATTAATAGATTTAACAGGTGTCACCCATCACGGTAATAAACATAACTTAACACCCAATTCCTGCTATTAACTTAGCAGGGATTTTTTTTTACATAATAAAAATAAACCAATACAAAAAAAGAACTTATATAGCTTAAGGAAGTAGCTATTGCAGCTCCTGTCCTACCATATAACGGCACTAAAACTACCAAAGATATCGCTATCACTACCGTACCTGTAAAGGCTTTTATATTATTGATATAAACCTTACCAATTGCCGAAAAATAATTTGCCCAAGAAGAGGAAACTGCTAAAGCAAATACTCCTGGTAAAAGATAAATCATATCTTGCTTGATACCATCAAATTTATTTCCAAATAATTGGGCATACAACTCTTGTGGTAATAATAACAATAAAACAATAGCGGGAAGCATAAGCACAATAATGTATTTTAAACTTTTTTTCGTTATCAAAACTGCCTTGTCTGGCTCGTTTACAATTTCGGAGTATTGATTAAGGGCTATACTCCTAGAAATAATCCAAAGGGACTCGCAAAGGACAAGTGCATTGGCATA
Source organism: uncultured Cytophagales bacterium (assembly GCA_964511645.1). Taxonomy (GTDB): domain Bacteria; phylum Bacteroidota; class Bacteroidia; order Cytophagales; family JAAEPT01; genus CAZEGV01. The sequence goes on along the minus strand of CAZEGV010000030.1, from coordinate 33,831 downwards.
TTTACCCGCCTCCGCTTTGTTTACATACCAAAACAATACATACAACGATGCTCTATAACTAACAAATTGTATAAACCCTGCCATTTCGTTGGTAATGCCATAAGTCGCTATTTTTTTCCATGCTTGAGTATCAAGCTCGATTTTTGAGATAAAAACCTGCTTCCAAACAGAAAACAAACCCAAAACAATAACACTCTGTCCAATCAAGTAAGCTTGCAAGTACGTCTCGATAGAGTGTGAACGATGAAAATAAAAAACCAACAATGTAAACAATGGTGCTAATAAAGAGAGTAGACTATATTTTACAATTTCTTTTCGTCCAATCAGAACATTAAGCCCAACAGTAGATAACCCAACTACAAGCATCATCATCGTTACCAAGCTACGATACACCGATGGGTGAATAAAATCGAAAGTAATATTAGACAATACGATAACCGGCACTAGCAATAGCAAAGCAAATAATATTACTTTGATAATCGACTTGTACTTAGGTAAGTGATAAATAACCGTAGAACCTCCAACGATTCCAAAAATCATCATAGTTATACTTACATCTGTCATCAGCAAGGCGATATCTCCTCTCCCTTCTGGTCCTAAAACCCTAGAGGTAATCACAATCATTATAAAATTAATAACCGCAACAAGGCTTCTACTAATCAAGGTGAATGATATATTTCCCACAAACTTCATTTGAGCACCCAGTCTAAAAATTCTATTTTTATTTTCTCCCAATTGTATTTTCTCAAATACAATGCTCTCCCTCTATTAGCATCTTCTTGCATTTTTATGGGCGAGTCTATATATTGTTGTGTTGCTTTTATAATAGACAAAGTATCATTGGGATCAACTAAAAAACCTCCTACCTCTTCGCCTAATGCTTGAGTAATTGCCTTAAGTTTAGTATAAATAAACGGTCTCCCTACTGCCATATAATAAAATAGTTTAATAGGTAAACAGTGTTGATTTTCAAAATCAGCTACCCGCAAATCAAATAAAACATCAAAATCAGCTAATCGTTTAATATATTCTTGATAAGGGACTTCCTCTGACCAAGTGATTTCTAAATTATGAATTTTAGGCATTAAACGCTGTATATTTTCTCGGTCTTTTTCGGAGTCTACTCTTCCCAATAATACTGCTTTTATCTTTGTATTAGGGTTGTTTTGAGCAATTGATTCCGCTACTTTAAGAAACACACCTGTGCCTTTTTCTATACTAATCCTACCTGTGTACGCCAGTGTCACCTTATTTTTATTGGCTTCTATTGGTGTATATTTAATATATGATTGAGATGGGTAGTAAGAAATTCTTTTTATTGGTTTCCAAAAAAGAAAAAATCGATAAAATCGACCTTTATAATATTCTCCTTCAATTAGTTTATCCGCTTTAGCAACAGCATACAAACCAAAAAAGAACAGGGTAAACACCTTCACTAGCTTTTTAAATCCTTTTAGTTCTTCTATATTTTTTTTAGATGGATACCATTCTGTAATATCATAAACAATTAAAACATTTTTTTTAGATTGCTTCTTATACTTTTTTGCTGCTAAAACCGTGAGTGGATCTACACAAATTACAGTGTTGGGATTAGACTCAAGTAACTGCTCTACAAACCACGTTATTTTTTTTGCTTTCGCTAAAGTGTTTTCAATTCCTCTTACGAGAATACCATCAACAATTCTATCTTCTGTTTTTGTGGTCACAAATATTGCCGTTTGACACCCTTCATCTCTTAGCGTAGAAGCAAAGTGATAAAAAAATCTATCATCCAATGCTGGGTGACTTGTCGTCAAAATGGCAATATGTTGAATTTTAGCTTTCAAAGGTGCTCACAAATAACGTGCAATAAAGTTAGATATTATCTGAGTAAATACTTTATCCGTACCTAAGCCTGACCCACTCTGTATAGCACCTGTACTCAAGACCCCTCTCCCATTCTCTTCTTTATAAGTGATTTGTCCTCCACCTTTTCCGTCCCAAACCTTATTGTCACCATTATAATTTTGATATAATTCGCCATCTTTAGGATTCAACCCTTCTGCAATAACTTCAACTTGAACATTAGAGATTAAAGTTGCAACATCTGTTTCGTCTCCACAAATCCCTAGTTCATTTATTCCCTTTTCTCCAAAAAGTTCTCCTTTTCTAGCTTCTAAACCATTATACAAGAAATGTGTTGGATTAGTGACCTTATAGGGTGAGAATGTACCTATCCCTGCTTCTGTGTATCGCACACCAAGTAGTCTGTCTTCTGGCTGAAAAGAATGTCTCCACCCTCCTCCTATTTTCAAACTATTTTCAAAAAAAGTAACATCTTTTCTTACTTCTAATGTTTGATAATTATCAGACCATTTTATTTTCCAAAAAACCTGGTTACCCCCCAAACTTATTAGCGATATTTTTGTTTTACGTAAAGCGTCATACATTTTTTTACTGACGTACTCACAATGATAAGAAAGTACTGCTATTTTGCAATCAGGCACAGCAGTTTCTAGCATGTAATCAGGGATTATTGCCGTATTACAATGAGATTCAAACCATTTATAGATATTAATCTCAACAGGCATATCATGAATATTGTCAATAGGATTATATGTTAATGCTAAATTAGGACGCTGAGCAGAAACAAAGTGAACGGTTTTATTCTCTTTATAATTGTCATATACCGATTGCCCGCCAAAGTGATTATAGGCTACCCAAGTACTTACTGGTGCTATGACTAAAACATCTGCCTTTTTTACTTGTTTCGCTACAATAAACGTAATGATAAATTCATTGTTTAGAAACACTTTATAATAACCTTGTTTATAACCTGCTAAGGAAAGCTCAAAACTAAGCTCCCAATTACAGCCTGTTTTAGGATCGGCTTGGTTATTTTGTTGTTTTGAATCCACATTAAAACTTTCTATTTCCTCATCCTCATATGCCGAAACGGCAATACAAATCCGTATCTTAATTTTTTTTTCGCTTGACAAATAAAACTTTACTTTCTCATTTTCATAATAAAACATCTTATCAGTATAACCCAAAGTATTAGCATAAGCGATTTTATCATCAGGCAAGTAGTCAGAGTGAACTTTAAACCAATAACGGATATACCACAATGACAATAAAGGTGAGAATATCACAATCAACAAACTACGAATGCTATACAGTAAGTCTTTCATCTCTTAATTTGACCAATCAAAATGATACGTTTTTTTATCTGACGAAATTCCGCCTACACTTTGCTTAAAAAAGGCTAAACCATGGTTTAGTTCGCCTTTTACAGTAGCAATTCCATAATCAATCAATTTGACTCCACTTGCCTTTGCCTCTTTCGCTACATAATCATACAACAGTACTAATGGGCTTTGCTGAGCATATTCTTTGGCACTAGCGTTATACATAATGTATTGTATTTCTGAATTAACATCCACAACAAACATGACGGCTGCCAAGCTCTTGTTTTTATCCAACAAACTAAAAAGATGGTACTTATCAGGGAATGATTCGAAAGCCAACACTAGCTCGTCACAAGTCATCGTAAGCGGATAAGCCATTTCATCATATCTTTTTTTCAAAAGACGATAAGCTAAGGTTATTTCAATCGGCTCAATCATTTTCACACCTATAAATTCCTCTTTCTTGAGTTTTACCAAAGTATTTCTTTTAGTTTCATTCAGCTTTAAACCTTTTTGTGGCAAACAATAATAAGTTTTATCTATGATTATTTCAGTTGCTAATTCACCTAAAAAATCAAACAAACTCTCCTCTCTCAACATACACTGAGGAGGCATCGCAAGTGTACATTTCATAACTCCTTTGCCAAAAAAAGATTGTTTTATTTTATTCCAAAAGTATACTAAATCTTCTTTTTTAACTCCACCCAATACTTCTATACCACCAAACGGGGCTCTATATGGAGACTTGGCTATATAATCGTTGATGTAACAATACACTTGAGTAATAACAATCCCATTGTTTAACAACTGAAATACTATTACTTCATCTTGAATATTGTGGTGCTTAATATAGGCTAATTGATTAAAAAAATACTGACTATCTAATAAGCTTTCTATATCGTTTACAACCTTAAACTCCACATTTTATTGGTTTAGAAACTCATCCTTATCTCGAATATAATCTTCTGGGTCATGGGACATCGAAGCTGTACATAATAGTATCGCCTGATTACTTAACTTAAAATCTAACCAATAACCTGCTGGTATAAACAAACCCTTGCTGGGGTTGTCCAATACAAAATCTAATTGATTACCATCGCAATCTTCCAATGAGACTATCACCACCCCTTGTATACAGATTAATGTATTTTTATTTTCTTTATGAGCATGACCGCCTCGTTCTGCATTATCTGGCGTATCATAAATCCAATACAATCGTTGAGGTTTAAAAGGCAATTGCTCATCGGCAATTGTTAAAAATCCTAATTGAGGTTTTCCAAAAGTATCAAATTCGACAATATAGGGTAATAATAAATCTATCATAGGCTCGCCTCTTCTATTAAAAGGTCTTACTTCATACAATAATCATCATATTATTTCATAAATGCCAATAGATTTAATAAATTCGACCCTAGAAATTTACTTATCTTAAAACATATAAAAAATGAAAGTTACTATAGTAGGAGCTGGTGCAGTAGGTGCAAGTTGTGCTGAATACATCGCAATCAAAGACTTCGCTTCAGAGGTTGTAATATTAGATATTAAAGAAGGTTTTGCAGAAGGGAAAGCAATGGATTTGATGCAAACCGCATCGTTAAATGGCTTTGACACCAAAATCACTGGTATCACGAATGATTACTCAAAAACTGCAGGAAGTGATGTGTGCGTCATCACCTCTGGGATTCCAAGAAAACCTGGAATGACTAGGGAAGAATTGATTGGCATTAATGCTGGCATCGTAAAAATGGTATCTGCTAGTCTTATCAAAAACTCACCTAACACAATCATTATTGTTGTATCTAACCCAATGGATACAATGGCGTACTTAGTTCACAAAACAACTGATTTACCTAAAAGTAAAATCATCGGTATGGGTGGAGCATTAGATTCAGCGAGATTCAAATATAGATTGGCTGAAGCTTTAGAAGCACCAATTTCTGACGTTGACGGAATGGTAATCGGTGGTCACTCTGACAAAGGGATGGTTCCATTGATTAACAAAGCTGTAAGAAACTCAGTAGCTGTTTCTGAGTTTTTATCAGACGACAGAATGGATCAAGTTGTTCAAGACACTAAAGTTGGTGGCGCTACATTAACTGGTCTATTAGGAACATCTGCATGGTACGCACCAGGTGCAGCAGTCTCTGCAATGGTTCAAGCTATTGCTTGTGATACTAAAAAAATATTTCCATGTTCAGCATTGTTAGATGGCGAGTTTGGATTGTCTGATTTATCAATTGGTGTTCCTTGTGTATTAGGAGCAAATGGAATTGAAAAAATCGTAGAAATCTCTCTTGGAGATGCTGAAAAAACTAAGCTAGTAGAAAGTGCGGCAGGTGTTAAGAAAACAAATGCTTTGTTAGAACTATAATAATCTATTATTACTTTTTCGTTTAAAAACCCCACCAAATTGGTGGGGTTTTTTTATGCTTTTTCATCCCCCGATTACTTAATATCAAATATTTGGGCGTGCCAAAACTTCGCCAAAAAAGGCTCGTAGTGTCGGGCTTTCACTACTCATCCCAAAACTTCGCTCTGCTACGTTTCGTGATTCAAACAAACCGCTCTATCCCTCACGCTTTTCGTAAGATATCTAATAATATGCGTCAATTATTTTGTTTGTTTTTCACGTTTCCTTCGTTAAAACAATGTACCGTAACCAGTTATGCTAAATTATTTATTCCTTAATAATACAAAAAAAACAATTTAATCTAATTTAGACGCATGGTACAATGCTGAATTCAAGTCACAAAATTAAACAATCTAACATTAATATTTATTTAAAGAAATTAAAAATTTTATCTTCATCTAACGATCTAAAACTTAAACGATTCACAACCACACCATCTTCAATTAAATATATCGCAGGCAATGCATAACCCGCCTTATTATAAAATAAGTCTCTTCCTAACATTTTATTAGGCACCACATCTGATTTCGTCTCTTTCCAAAAATTTTTTAAGTCTTCCTCATAATAAGGAATTTTCTTTTTTTCTTTCCCAAAAAAATAAAATCGACTAAAATCAACATCTATACGATGTGCAATTAAATTTATTTTTTGAGAAGTCAATTTGCAATATTTACATTTCATACTAAAAAATGTAATCAAATGCTTTCCCTTAACTAAATCAATCCCTTGCTCTCTCTCAATTATAATGCTCAACGAATCTAGTCCTATACTTATTCCTGTAAATTCGTCAAATTTATCTTCTACACTAAAATCCATGGGTTCCTTTATTTGAGGAAATACAACTACAGACGCTAGTAGTGAATACCAAATAATTTTATCGTGTTTCAATTTTAAATCATACTTGTTAAACTTAGCATAAGCAAACAATAGTAATAATGAAATTATGTTTTTAACAATTCCTTCTATCGGCGTAAAAGTATGTTCAATTCCAAAACAACCACAATTACCATCATTTCCTTGGGTCTGTAATACGTACGATAAGTAAAAAGTAAAAAAAAACAATAGCCCCATAGAAAACTTTATAGCTAACTTATGTTTAAAATTAAAGATTAACAGAATCCCTAATAACACTTCTAACGAAATTAATAATCTAGCAATAATTGAATTCAAAAACCACGGTAAATGTGTATATTCAAGCATAGAAAATTCTAATGGCTCAATAGGAGAAACCTTTGTCCATCCTGAATAGATAAACATTAACCCTAAAAATATTCTAATAATTACTAAGCTCACTCTTGCTACCATAAGTCAAAATTAAACATAAAAAGAGGAGTATGATAGAAACATACTCCTCTTTTAAGAAAATTATTTTATACTAGAAATTAATCTAAAGTGCATGTTGTTACTGAACTAGAGCCTAAAGCATCACAAGCATCTTTTGCTTTTTTCTTAGTTTCTTTAATAACAGTTTTAGTTTCAGTTGTTTTTCCTAAAAGCTCAGTTTTACAAGTGCACGTTCTGTTTTTTTTACACGATGCCAAAGCAAAAACTGCTACCGATACAATTAATATTAATTTTTTCATTTCTATTTTTTTTAGTTTTAATTTTCTCAAAGTTAACAATCTTTTAAAAGAAAAAAAGATTTAAATAAAACACAAAAAAAACAACCAAAATTAACAAATTCGCAATAAAAACACATGAATAATAAATATACTATAATAATTATATCTATATGTTGATAATAATTTATAAAATAAGCACTTTTGTAACTGATTCAACTAAGAATCTTTCAAAACATTACAAATATGTGCGGAATAGTCTGTGCCTTTGAGCTCAAACAGAAATCAGAAGACTTAAGGTCTCAACTTTTAGAAATGTCTAAAAAAATTCGTCACCGTGGCCCAGACTGGAGCGGGATCTACTGTGGGGAGAAAGCTATCTTGGCTCACGAACGTTTGGCTATTGTTGACCCTACTTCTGGGAAACAGCCTTTATTTAGCGAAGACGGGAATTTAGTTTTAGCAGCAAACGGAGAGATTTATAATCATCAAGAAATCAGAAAATCATTTGAGGGGAAATATAACTTCCAAACAGAGTCTGACTGTGAAGTTATCTTAGCATTATACAAAGAAAAAGGAAGTACATTTTTAGATGATTTAAATGGTATTTTCGGATTTGCTATCTACAACGTAGAAACAGATGAATATCTCATCGCTCGTGATCACATGGGGATTATCCCTTTATATATGGGGTGGGATGAAAATGGGACATTCTATATTGCCTCTGAATTAAAAGCATTGGAAGGTTACTGTACAAAAATTGAATTATTTCCTCCTGGACATTTCTTATCGAGTAAAGACGGCGTATTGACACAATGGTACAAACGTGATTGGACTGAGTTTGATGCTGTAAAAGACAACGAAACGAGTATTTCTGAACTTAAAAAAGCTTTAGAAGCAGCCGTTCACCGTCAATTGATGTCAGATGTACCTTATGGTGTATTGTTATCTGGTGGATTGGATTCTTCGGTAACATCGGCAATTGCAAAAAAATATGCTGAAAAAAGAATAGAATCTGGTGATACGAAAGATGCTTGGTATCCTCAATTACATTCCTTTGCTGTTGGTTTAGAAGGTTCACCTGATTTGGCTGCTGCTCAAAAAGTAGCTGACCATATTGACACCGTTCATCATCAAATTACATTTACTATCCAAGAAGGTTTGGATGCAATAAAAGATGTTGTTTATCATTTAGAGACATATGATGTAACAACAATCAGAGCCTCTACTCCTATGTTTCTTTTAGCGAGAGCGATCAAGGCAATGGGTATCAAAATGGTACTCTCTGGAGAGGGTGCCGATGAATTATTCGGCGGATACTTGTATTTCCACAAAGCCCCTAATGCAAAAGAATTTCATGAAGAAACGGTACGTAAATTAAGTAAGCTACATATGTACGATTGTTTGAGAGCGAATAAATCGTTGGCTTCTTGGGGGATTGAAGGACGTGTTCCTTTCTTAGACAAAGAGTTTATGGACGTTGCGATGCGGATTAACCCTCAAGACAAAATGATTAACGGTGAACGAATGGAAAAATGGGTAATTCGTAAAGCCTTTGAAGATATGTTACCAGCAAGCGTAGCTTGGAGGCAAAAAGAACAATTTTCGGATGGTGTTGGTTATAGTTGGATTGATACTTTAAAAGAAGTTGTTGAAGAAAAGTATACAGATGAACAATTAGCTAACGCTAAACATAAATTCCCTATTCAAACTCCTTTATCAAAAGAAGAATTGTATTACCGTTCGGTATTTGCTGAGCACTTCCCATCTGACACAGCTGCTTTATGTGTCCCACAAGAAGCTTCCGTTGCTTGTAGTACAAAAATTGCTTTAGAATGGGATGAGAGTTTCAAAAACATGAACGATCCTTCTGGACGAGCTGTAGCTAATGTACACGACGATGCTTATTAACACCGTTTCGACCCATCATTCATAAAAAAATCCTCTATCATTGAATTGATAGAGGATTTTTTATTCCTACGGAAACCCCATTCTATTAGAATCAAACTTTACACCCAATCACCAAGACATCATCAGTCTGGTCATTTTTAGTTCCTTTCCAATCTGACAGCTCTTCTTCTAACTCATTTTTCTGCTTGGCTAAAGGGTCCAAATGTATTTTATTAAGTAGATTTCTAAAACGTTTAATCATGTATTTTTTACCTCTCTCGCCTCCGAACTGATCTTGATATCCATCTGAATAAAGATAGAAAACTGTTTCGGTTGTGATATCAATAAGATGCTCATCAAAATCATATTCTTTAAGCTGGTCAACACCTCCTATATGACGGCGGTTCCCTTTTATCTCAGTCATTTTTCCATTTTGGAAATACAACAAAGGATTCATAGCACCAGCATACTTCATTTCTTTTTTCTTATGGTCAATCACTACGATAGACACGTCCATTCCATCTGCATTTTTTGTCTCTTTCTGACGCAACGACCTTACAACATCTTGATGTAAATCTTCCAATATTTGGGAAGGAGAAAACTCTTTACCTAAAAGAACAATCGTGTCTAACAAGCCTTTACCCATCATAGATAAAAAAGCACCTGGAACACCGTGCCCTGTACAGTCTACTGCACAAATAACAGTCTTCCCTTCTATATGGTTAAACCAATAAAAATCTCCACTTACTATCTCACTTGGACGAAAAAATACAAACATATCTTTTACTTTAGCTTCAGTAAAATCAAGCGGTGGCAAAACCGCCGTTTGAATCAATCTTGCATAATTTAAGCTTTGAATATGCCGAATTTCTTTATCTTCTAACTCTCTATTTTTAGAGAAAATTACTTCTGTCCTATTTTTAACTTCTTTTTCTAATTTATTTTTCTGGTCTATCACACTTTTTATCCTATACATATACCCAAAGTACAAAACTAAGACTACCAAGGTTAGCAATAACAAATTGAACCACCAGGTCTTCCAAAATGGTGGGTATATAATTACTGAAATAGAAAGTTCTTTTTTGTTCCAAACCCCATGATTGTTAGCAGCCTTGACCCGAAACACATATTTCCCTGGTGAAAGGTTAGTATAGTTTGCCTGATGTACGTTACTAGGTTCACTCCATTCTTTATCAAATCCTTCCATAAAAAAAGATAGATTATTTTTATCACTTTGGATAAAATTTAATGCCGCAAAGAAAAATGTAATCATATTCTGATCATAACTTAACTCTATTTTATCCAAATGAGTGATGTAACCATCTAAGACACTATTTTTTTTTGACAAGTCAACAGATTGATTAAATATTTTAAAATCCGTAAAATATAACGGAGGAGGAAAATTGTTTGACATAATTTGGCTAGGCACAAATGAATTATACCCATTGATTCCTCCTATTAAAATTTCTCCATCTTCACATACCATTGCAGCTCCTATCGAAAACTTATCTCCCTGAAGTCCATCTGCATAGTAAAAATTTTGAAATTTATCATCAGCTATATTAAACCGTGACAAGCCATGTTGAGTAGGAATCCACAGATTTCCCCTAGAGTCTGGAAGGATTCCACAAACATAGTTATTACTTAAACCATTCTCTTCTTTCCATGATCGAAAAGTTCCTAATTTTGGATTAAATAAGTTTACCCCTCCTCCATAAGTTCCTACCCAAACTCTATCTTTGGAGTCTCTCACCACACTTAGCACAAAAGAGCTACTTATAGAAGTAGTTTTTTTTAATTCATGCACAAATGTTTTAAACGACTTTTTATTAAAATCAAAAATGGAGAATCCTTCTGTGGTAGCCACATAAAAATGAGTCGAATCTATTTCTAACATCATTCTAATATTTTCTCCTTTTAAATTTGTATTTTTCTTTGTAAAAGAAACAAAATCATCTGTTTCTGGTTGATAAAGAGAAATCCCATGACGGGTACAAATCCACATCCTACCTTTCGAATCCTTATAAATATTCCAAACAATATTATGTGCTAAAGAATTTTTGTTTTTAGGATTATTTCGATAATGCGTAAACTGATTACTTTGAGGATCATAAACGTCTACTCCACCTTGATAAGACCCGACCCAGACTTTTTCTTCATCATCTATCTCTAAAGCCAAAGAACTATTACTCGACAGAGAACTAGTAGACCTATTCTTACTATCGTATACAAAAGATTGATTCTTATGGTGTTCAAAATCATAATACACAATACCACCACCATCTGTTGCTACCCAAAGATTTCCCTTCTTGTCTTTCTTGAAAGCTGAAACTATATTATTTTCATGAAATGAGGGCAAATAATCAACATGTTTAAAATTGGCACTGTATTTGTTAAAAAACACAACTCCTCTATTGTGAGATCCCAGCCAGATACCACCCCTCTTGTCCGAATAAATACTTGTAATAACATCATCGGTGATTGATCGAGTAGACGAAATCGAGTGAGTATATGTTTCGTATTTTTTCTGTCTCCAATTATAAATAGCTAATCCAGAACCTATAGTTCCTACCCAAAGATGATTCCCTTCATCTTCATAAATAGCTATTGTGTTTTTCAAATCATCTCCTTCAAGAATTGACAACTCTTCAAAGACATCAGTATTTTGACTATAAACAACTATACCATTATCAGCAGTCGCCACCATGATTTCATGTTTGTGATTTTCTATAATCCCACGAATTAAATTACCCGAAGATCTACCGTTTCCTATATTAAATGACTCAATGCTACCCACTGAATTCATTAAATACAAACCTCTTTGAAAACTACCTAACCATAATCGTTTTTGACTATCTTCAAACACACAAGTAAGGGCAATAGCATCCTCTTTATCAAGAATGCTTTTATTTACAATTATAAAGTTGTCGTCTAGTTGAATCAAACCTTTTGAAGAAGCAATCATATACCCTCCTTTTGAATATTCAATAATGTCTCTTACTTCAACTCCTTCAAGAATTTTATCAAAACGATCAAGTTTAGAATTATAAATATTTAAACCTTTGGATGAGCCTACTAAAAGATTGTTTTGATGATTCTTGAGAAAAACATAAATCAGATTACTACATAAAGTGGTAGAATCACCCTCTCTTTCCCTATACGTTTTAAATTCTAAACCATCATAGCGATTCACTCCATCTTCTGTTGCCACCCACATAAAACCATCCGAATCTCGAATAATGTCATTAATCACGTTTGAAGAAAGACCATCTTGAATAGTCAAACCTTCAAATTTTAAATCCATCTTCTGACCTAAACTTAAAAAACATTGAATAAAAACCGACAATATTAATATAACTCTTAGCATAAAATTATCTTAATCTATTAAAAATCATCTTTCCCTTACTACCTCTCTGATCAATAAAATAACCTGATATTTTATTGCCAGATTCATCTATCTTAAGATAATGATCCCCTTCAGGACTCCAACCTGGAATCTTACGTTTTGCTTCTACATGATAAAGTAAAGAATCACCTTTACGCACCCCTACACCTACTTCATAGTAAGGTTGATTCTCAAATTCTAAAAAATGAGACATATAAATACGCCCATTTATTTCAGAAAACTGTGCATAAGCGTTTGTAAAAGCGTCACCATGTTCTCCCATCCAAAACCCATCTACACTTGTAGGACTAGTAGATTTAACATTACTATCAACAACTCTTTTAGAGCATGACAACATGAATAAAACAATAAAAATTAGTATATATTTTTTCATAAAAATCATTCGCTTTTATAACATTTTACAAAAATACGTTTTTAAGTATTAAAAATGCCACTAATTCTTGACTATAATCTTCTTGTCCTGAAAAATGATAACTCACTATATCTCTAAAGTGTTCATACTCTAAATATAAAAATATCTGATGAGAGGCTTCGATATCAAACCAATCCTTTTTAACATAATTTCGAAAAGAAAAACCAAAACCTTCTTTTTTTCGTTGACAAAACACTTCTCCTCCATAAGACGTGAGCAATTCTTTTAGCAAAGTTTTAGTACCCTTCTGCAAGTGAGTGCTTGCAGACTGCTCTCTAGCGTATTGATACAAGACAGTATCAAGATAAGGTACTCGTGTTTCTATACCATGTAACATTGACATCTTATCTGTCATTGCCAATATGTCTTTCACAAGGTAGTTTTGAGTATCTTGATTTAATGCCCAATTCATCAAGTTTTCAGGTTGTTCAATAGTATTAGACGGTGTATTAATATCCCATTGTAGACCTACAAAATTCAGATATGTTTGTATAGGGTCTTTGTCAATTGACTTTCCTAATTTCTTTAACTTTCTCACTATATCCGTCCCGCCAAAAGGTAAGTACTGAAAGGCTGAATATGGGACATTTCTGTTTGACAGGTATTTAAAATAAGCCCTATGACGATTATATCCTATAAATAATTCATCTGCTCCAGCACCGCTTAGCAATACTGAAACGTCTTGATTATTTGCCTGTTCCGACAGTAATATTGTATTAAGACTAGCCATGTCTGCAATAGGCTCTTCGTCAGGATGAAATATCTTCAGTAACTGCTCAACATCTTCCTCACCAACCGAAACATGGTGATATTCTGCATCATACAAATCAGAAGCCTTCCGACTATAACTGGCATCCTGCATACCCGAAGCAATAGTTGAAAATACTGGAAAGTTTTTGAGTCCTAATTCTCTTCTTATCATTGCCAACAAAAGAGTAGAATCTATCCCTCCGCTCAACATCAAGCCGACCTGTTTATCTTTTGATTGTAATTGAGTCTCAACACTATTAAGTAAAACATCCTTAAGACTACCAACAACTGTAATAGCTGGAATTTTATAAATAGTCTCCTCTAAACATTTGTCACTATAAGTCAGATATGATTGAGGTAACAATTCTTTTATTCCTTCAAATAAAGTTTTCCCTAATGCCGTGTGTTTATATTTTAAGAAATATTTAGCTTGACCCGAATTAATCATTTTCTCTACTAATCCTGTAGCAAAAATCGCCTTTGTTTCCGATCCTACAATTAAATATTTTTCATTCTCAAAATAATACAGGGGCTTTACACCAAATTGATCACGAGCTAATATCACTTCATTTTCTGACACAAACACAAAGGCAAACATCCCGTGCAAATCCGCTAAGCAATTTGTTTTTTTTTCTCTTAATTGAGAAAACAAAACATCAGTGTCTGTTAATGCATTTTTATCTAATTGCTTATAATTATAAATCGCACCATTATATGATAAATAATCACTTCCATCATTAAGCGGTTGTTGCTCACTATTCTCATCAGAGAGGACGTGAAGTGTATTATGCCCTATATAAAATGTACTCCCTTTGAAGTTTCCTAATAAAAACCGTTTTCCATCGGGTCCCCGATGATTCATACTTGATAGCATTGCCTCAATAGGAGAAGTGTCTAAACAATTATTCTTGTCTAATATAAATGCTATTCCGCACATTTATATCAAGTCATTATGTTCAAAATACTTCACAATATATTCTTTGATTAAGCCCTCTTGCAGAAGCATTTTACGATGAGGCACTTTTTCTATCGATTTATAATGTGGCCAACCTTCTTCGTCAGTGTGAGTTAATTCATAAAATCCTCCTAGACTAAAAATTTTACAGACTGCAATATGCATCAAATCTTGCTTTTGCTCTTTACTGAAATTCTTAACCCCTTGCCCAAGCTCCTGAACACCTATTAAAAATAATATTACATCTACTGACTCTGGTCGTTTACCCGAAAAATCTTCTACAAAACTTTGAATTTTACCCCAATTCTCTATCTCTTCCAACATTTTAGTTCCTTGTGTCTAAGCCCCAATTCAACTTACTACGAAGTGTATTAAAATAACTATACCCTTCTACTTGTACTAATTTACATGAAAAATCAGCTTTGGAAACTGTTATCCTTGTTTTCATCGGCACAGACACCGAACGGCTGTCCAAAGACAGTAGCACCTTAGCTGAACGTCCTTCTACCTCCAAAGTCAACACAGAACTATCTGGCACAATCAAAGGTCTTACATTAAGGTTATGAGGATTTACTGGTGCTAAAATAAAATTATTAGTAATTGGCATCATCAATGGACCTCCACAGCTCAACGAATAACCAGTAGACCCAGTAGGCGTAGAAACGATTAAACCATCTACCCAATATGAGTTTAAAAACTCTCCATCCAAATAAGCATGAATCACAATCATAGAGGAGGTGTCTCTCTTTTGAAGTGCCAATTCATTAAGTCCGAAATTTAATTCGCCAAATAATTTACTATCTGTTTTACAACAAACCAAATTACGGTTTTCTATTACATATTTATCGTCTAATAACGACTCAACACCTTTTACTCCTGCCTCTATTGGAGTAGCTGCCATAAATCCTAGTCTACCAGCATTGATTGCTAAAATTGGGATTTCTTTATGTTGAACAATGGTAACTGCCTCTAATAGAGTCCCATCACCTCCCAAAGAAATAAGAAAATCTCCTTCGTTAAGGATACCATTATCTTTAAACGTAGTATAACTTTTATCTATGATTTTCTTCTGAATTAGAAATTCATGAAAGTCTTCAAAAATAATAATTTCTACACCTCGGTCATTTAACAGACCTATAATATCTCTAACTGGATCAAAACATTTTTCTTCAAATTTTCTACCGAACAGTGCTATTTTCATCACATCAAATATCTAAATACTTAAACAAATGGTCTAGTCTATCTTTGTCATCGTCTGGTGTTTTTTCTTGAAAACTAGCCACGATATGATATTCATACCTATTAAAAGCTGAAATAACATCGCTTATAATTTCTTGATTAAGCTTAAGTGTAACATAAACATGAGTAGGTTCATCTTCTTTAGTATACACTGTACTGCTTAATACTTTAGCACCTGACCCTTCTACTATTCTGGCAATTTCTGCCAAAGAATAATCTGTTTGCTTGATACCTAAAACAAGAATAGCACCATTACTAGAGACTGCCGTTAATTCTACAACAGTTCTGACAAGCTCTGCTGCATCTATTGCCCCAATAAATTCATTTTCATTCTGTACAACAGGTACGATACTCGTATCATAATCTACAATATAGCGTAATGCTTCATACAAATGCTGATGAGCTTCTATATAAGCACTTTTTGCTTTTAGCTGAAGTTTTTCAATTTTTATTTCAAAATCAAGGTTGCCTAATAATACGTCTTCCTCTAAAATTCCTAAATACTCATTCTTCTCGTTAAGTACAGGAAGCTGACTAAATTTATAGTCTTCCATCATCTCTAAAGCATAACCAATAGTATCTGATGATTTTAAAAAAGGAACATCGGCACTGATATGTTGCCTAGCTATCATGAGAAAGTAAAAATTTGTCTAATAAGACATTAAATTTCTGTGGGTGCTCCATCATTGGTGCGTGACAACATTTATCAATTAACTTAAGCTCAGAACCTTCTATTAATCGGTTGAACTCATGCCCAACAAACGCAGGTGTTATCGTATCATTAAGCCCCCAAATCAGTAAGGTAGGTACTTTTACATTTTGTAATTCGTTAGCCAAATTATGACGTTGTGCAGATTTTGCAATCGCAATCATCCTCAAACAAGAAGGGATAGAATCAGTAATACTAAATACTTCATCAATCAACTCTTTGGTTGCTACATTTGGGTCGTAAAATGTTTGCTTTGTTTTTTCTTCTACAAACTTGTAGTTACTTCTACGAGGAAAGGAATTACCCATAGAACTCTCGAACAAGCCACTACTTCCTGTCAAAGTAAGAGTTTTTACTTTTGACTGATGTTTAAGTAAATACACCAAACCAATATGCCCGCCTAAAGAATTTCCTATCAAATGAAATTCTTTCAATCCTTTAAATTTTATAAATTCTTCAACAAACTCTACTAATTTAGGAATACCCGCACTCTTCACTGGCATTTCATAAATAGGTAGCATCGGAATAATCACCTTGTATTTTTTACTAAAGTGCTCAATAACTTCATGCCAATTGCTTAAGGCACCAAAAAGTCCGTGTAAAAGGAATAAAACTTCTCCTTCACCTTTCTCTATGTATTTAAAATTATTCTCTTCTGTTATTTCGTATGACATACGATTTTTAAAATAGGTTGACAACAAATATAGTGAAACTTGATGTCTTTTGAATGCAAAAAGTCATTATTTGTTATGAATAATGTTTACCCCCTAAAGCTTTTCCAAAACTTGATTCACTTCTCCTATCACAATAATAGCTGGATTGCTCATCTTAGCTCTTTTTACTAGGTTTTGAATACTCTCAATTGTTCCTTTTACTATTTTTTGCGATGGTAAAGTTCCATTCTGAATAATTGTAATAAGAGTTTGTGATTTCTCCGTTTCTTTAAAAATATCACAAATTTCTGACAGCTTATTCATCCCCATCAACACCACTATCGTAGCATCTGATTCTGCCGCTCTGCGAATATCTTTGGCTAACTCTAAGTCTTTGGTAGTACCAGTCAACACCCAAAAGCTTTCACTTAACCCTCTACGGGTAAGTGGTAACTGATTGACTTCCGGCACGGCATAAAAACTAGAGACTCCAGGAATAACCTCTGTGTCTATGCCGTTTTCTCTAGCATAAACTTGCTCTTCATGCCCTCTTCCAAATAAATAAGGGTCACCACCTTTGAGTCTTACTACTGTTTTACCTTTTTGAGCATACTCAACAATAAGTTTGTTTATATCTACTTGTTGGGTTTGGTGAATGCTGGGTTTTTTTCCTACAAATTTCTTAATACAGGAATTGGAGGCATAATTAAGCAACACTTCATTTGCTAAAGCATCATATAAAAGCACATCTGCACTCTCAATTGCTTTTACACCTTTGAGGGTAATAAGTTCTGGGTCACCTGGACCAGCCCCTACCAATATTAACTTTCCTTTCATAACATAAAAAAGGCGACTCAAGGTCACCTTTTCATTACTTAAATATTACGATGCCCTTGTTATTTAAATCTCTTGTCTTCAATCCCAGCACTCGCTTTAATAACATTATCTACTTTCGTAAAATCATTTCCTAATTGTGTCTTTAATTGTTTTTGAACTGTTTCAATTTCTTCTGCTGACAATTCTCCTGCAGTCTTGTTGATTTTATTCACCTGAACAATAACGACACCATTATCTTCTTTTATTACTTTAGAAGTTTCTCCTTCGGCTAATCCAAATGCAGACCCCACCATTGTAGGTGCTTGACCAACTCCTTGTATCACGCCATTATCTAGCGTAAGTGTTGCCGTTTTGATATTAACATTGGCTATTTGTAAGTTTTTATTTATCGCTGACAGTTTCTCTTCTAAAGAAGATCCTTCTTTTAGTTTCTCTGCTAAAAAATTTGCTTTTTTACTATTACGAAATTTTTGTTCCAACTGACCTCTTACGGCTTCTATATTAGGTTCTCCTTTATTCACTACAGACTTAAGTCCCGCAATTATTAAATTTTGAGATGTTCTTAATACTTTAGGATATAGTTGTCCTTCTTTATTGTCTGTATATGCCCAATAAATAATAGAGTTCACTTCATTAACAGAACCTATCCTTTTGTCTGATGGTTTCACTTGATTTCCTTCGCTCAAGTAATATTCGTCCTCAGCATCTGTAAAAGATTTCAACCCTGATAAAGTTCCACCCAATTTACTAAAGATAGCATTTGCTTTTTCTTGTAAAGCGTATACCGTTTCATCACTAGGAATAATATCTTCTCCCATTTCGATATACGTAATCATCTTACCCGCTTTCTCTTTGATCTTATCTACCCTTATGATATGATAACCAAACTGAGTTTTCACCAATTCACCTACAACACCTTCCTCTGTTGCTGAGAAAACTGCTTTTTGAAAAGGTTTAATCATAGCACCTGTTTCAAACTCTCCTAAGCTTCCTCCATTTTGAGCCGAAGGTCCTTCACTTTTTGTTTTGGCTACTGTTGCAAAGTCTACTCCTTCTGCTGATACTTCTGCAAGAATTACTTCTGCCTGAATTCTTTTTGCTTCCAATGTACTTGCGTCCATCGAAGTATCTGTCTTAATCAAAATATGCGATGCAGTAGCTTTATACATTGTATCTCTAGGGTCAATATTAGTTACTTTATAAGCTCTGTAGCCACTCGCATCTAACATTGGACCAAATATTTTACCTACTTTCAATGTAGAGTCTGTTAACAATATTCTTGGGAGATCACCCACTTTAGCTGACTTAAACTCTGCAATGCTAGCTATTGTCGTGTTGATATATGTAGAATCATCTTTAGACTCAAACAAACCTTTTACGTAAGACCTAACCGCTACTTGAGCAGCAGTGCTGTCCTCACCGTTTGGCTGAATTGGTATAGCTAAATAGTCAATAATACGAGTTGGCTCAAATGTATATTCATTTGCATGAACTGACAAATACGATTTCAAATCAGCGTCATTAAGCTCTGTTACTCCTGCTAGCGAATCAACAACACTTGTGTAAGGTACATATAAGTAACTCACGTCTACTTTTGTATACTTATCTAGGATCATCTTTTTTGCTTCTGCTTTAGTCACATAATTAGACTTAGACAGTAAATCCATATAACGTGCTTGCACCTTTTGTTTTTTCAGTTGCTCAATTCTCAAGTTCCACATTCCTCTTTGTTGCAAAATTTGAGGATTCTCCTTCTCTAATTGAGGGTTATTATATATATCGTTTAAAAATTTCTTCAATTTAGCACGATCAAAACTACCTGTTTCTGGATCTGTAAACATCTGTACAATAGAAGGGTCTGGATTTTTTCCTTGTACCATTTGTACTTCCTCACAATCCAAACAATCATCTCCTGATGTAACTGTTATTCCAAGTTCTTCAAACTGAGGAGTATAAGCGTATTTAAACTCCATGTCTCTCCATGCCTGAGCCTCATACTGTTGTTTTTGATAAGGGTTAGACTGACCTTGGCTATACATCGCCTCGTTAATTTGTGTTTGTTGAAGAAATTCTTTCTTATCAACTGACTTCCCATTAATTGTGCCTATTGTATTAGGGTCTTCATTCAAAAAGTCAAATCCCCCATTAGAAAACAAACCTTGTATAACGAACAAAAATAATGCACCAAACACTATAATTAACAAAAGTCCCGTTCTTCTTCGTATTCTATCTAATACTGCCATTTTCTATTTTTAATTAAATAATTTTTCTATCAAAATAAGGGCAATAATAGTCACTTTAAAGGGTAAAACCAATAAGGGAACTATTTTTTATCTTATTCTTATTCACAAGTTTTTTAAGATTATAACGAATCCACTCTTTTCTGAGCCTCCACTTCAACCTTGTCAGCTTGTTTATTAGCTACATTTTCTACTGCCTGAGCCTGTTTTTCGATATTTTCTTCTGTAGTTTTCACTCTCTTTGCTCCTTCTGATTTGAGCTTAACTACTTTCTTATCCGTTTCTAACCTTACTTTGTCCGCAGCAATCTTTGCTATTCTTCGTTCTATTACATTACTCGCCTTATCTTCTATCGCTTGAGCACTCTTATACCCTTCTGATTTTGCTCTACCTACTTGAGTAGCCCACTCTTTATTTGCTTTATCTATTCGAGACTGGCTTTCAGCTCTTATTTTGTCTGCTTGTTTTTTTCCTTCTGCTCTTATCTTATCTGCTTCTTGTTTCGCTTTCGCTAAAATTTTAGCTTTTTCCTTTTCTTTTTCTTTGTTGATTTCATCATTCACCACATTACTTATTTGATTCTTAACAAAATTCTTCCCATCCATCGTTACCAATGGTTTCAACTCTGTCCCTTTTACTAGCAAATCAAAATTCACTCTATCCGATAAGTCTTTTCTATTAAAAAAATCATTTCCTAATTGCTTCAAAATAGCGGCTGGTGCATCTACATTAATTTTATGATTAATGACCCCGTCAAATCCTTTTACCAAACTCACTTTCATATTTGTATTTTTGTTTTTCACATCAAATGGCTCAACCCTAAGTTTCCCATCTTCGATAAAAAACTTTATCTTTGTTCCATGAAGTTTCATCTCTTCCAAACCTAAAGGATAAGCCTTTTGTATAGCACTCAATATATTTACATTTTTAGCATTAAACGAAGTGTTAAACAATTTCACATCTCCCAAAGCATTAAGTGTAGCCAAGTCAGGCATATAATCTTTTTTTAACGCTGAACTATAGTTTATATCTCCAGAAAACCGCCCAGAAATACTTTCAGGGTTCGGTAAGTATTTTTTAGCCACTTCAAAATACTGTGCTACTTTACCTATTTCCATCCCCTCTATCCCCATATTAAACTCGAATTTAGGCTTAGATGGATTTTTCGTGTTATAATTTCCCGTTAGTTCAACCAATGAACCAAACATCTTAAGTGAAGTTCTTTCAAAAGAACAAATACCTTCTTTCAATATTACTCTACCCTCCACGTCTGTAATATCCATCCCATCATATATCACTTTTTTCGCTTTTACATCCACATTAAAAAATAAGTTTTGAGGAATTGGGGCTACTCCAGTCTCTTCTATTACAACACTATTAGTAGTTATAGTACTCTCATCTTCTACCATCCATTCATCTACATCAAAACTATTAGACTCAATCTCCCATCTCCCATTAAGTATTGTATCTGACTGACTAAAAGCGTAACCCATATAATTATAGATTTCCCCTCCACCATGTAAATCACTATTCCCTAATTTAGCGCTTAAGTTACTAACATTAATCTCATGAGGAACAAAACCTAAATTTGCTGAGCTAATCACAAAACTCATTGGAAGTACCGATTTATCTTCATAAAAAAAATCTTTAATTTTAGCCTGTCCACCAGATTCTAATGCTATATAATTTTCGTTTGTAATATCAGACATCTTTCCTTTTGTATAAAAATGATCAATATCAAACAAGCCTTTTAAAGTCATCCCCTCTACAGGAAACACATTTAATATTTTTTCTAAATTAATTAAACCATTTGCCTTTATATCATACTGAAGGTCTTCTAAGTTTTCAAAATGACCCTTTGCAGCAAAATGCTCACCATCTAAAAGTAAGTCTAATTCATTAACATCTATTTTAAGTGTACTCATTGTGTTCTCGGCAGTAGCTACAGAAGACAGTTTCAAGTTTTCTATTGCAGGATAGTTAGCTGATTTGGCATAACCATTTGTTATATCCAATTTTATATTTGTATAAGGAAATTGCTGTAAATCTGGATTTACCTTTCCCTTCATCTTGGCATCTATATCTAATACGCCTTTGAGTACCAAGTCTTTGATAGGATAAAAATCAGCAATGCTTTCGAGAGATAATTTTCCTTTCAGTCCCGCATCTATTTCTGTATTTGTAAGGTTTTTGATAAGTGCGTAAGCATCTATAGGAGCTTCATTACCTAAATTTAGGTGTAGATTTTTGAGATTAATCAAGGTATTTTCTACTTTTCCAGTCATGTTCTGGACATTCAAGTCAAAATTAATGTCTTGAATTGCTTTTGGCAAATCTGGGTATTGAAAGAAACCCTCTTTTACAATCAAATTTGTACTAAACGTAGGAATTATCCCCTCACCTATATCTCCTTTTATTTTTCCATCTAAAGCAAAAACTCCTTTTGTTTTTATTTTTTCAAATTCTTCATTTTGATAGATAGAAGGAATCAAAGATAAGATTTCTTTAAAATCAGTTTGATTTGTACTGAAGGTAAGGTTTAAACCTGTTGTATTATTTTCTTTTAAAACTACATCTCCATCAAATGATAATTTTAATTTATTAAGTTGAATAAAATTATCCGCAAAAGAGAATTTTGAATTTCCACTATCTATATGTGCATCTAACTTAGACTCTACAGCATGATCCTTAAGATAAGTAACACCATCCATTTCAAATGTAAGCCCACCAAAAGAAGTTAAAGTATTTAAAACATAATTATCCGAAATTACTCCGGATCCTTTATGATTCACATCATGTATTTGCACAAAAACATCTCCCTCTTGATCGTAATAAGTAATATTACCTCCCTCTATCTTCCACTCATCAATTCCTAAAAAAGAAAGAGTCTTACTGTCTGTACTGTCCTCTTGTGCTTCCTCTCCTTTATAAATATCCCAATTTGATTTGCCTCTTTTGTTTTTATGAGCAAAAACATTGACCTCATTTGCATAAATACCATTTATTTTGAGTGTGTCACCAAACAACATACTAAACACATTAACTGATAGACTAAAAGACTTAGCAGTAATCAATGTGTCTTTACTAAACTCTCCATGCCCTACTACCTCAAAATCATTAATAGACGCTGTTATATTAGGGAAGTTACTAAATATCGAAAGATTAAATTTCTCTAAATCTAATGCAACTTCAGCATCTATGTTTTGTTTACAAAGCTTATTAACAGCTTCTTGTATATCACTTTTAAATAAAATAGGAATTAAAAAAAACAAGGCAACAATCAGCCCAATTAACCCTATAAAAATAATTCCAACCCTTTTTAGAAACTTTTTCATTTCAATATTATTATATTTAGCATTATGACACAATTACAAAGCTAAAGTATTCTAGTTAAAAAATTAATATCACAATGAAAAACATTATAAATGAAGTCATAAAAACTCGTAGATCTGTATACCCACCGATGTACACGGGAGAAATCGTTGATGATAAAATCATTCATCAAATGCTAGAGAATGCCAACTGGGCACCTAGTCACAAACGCACAGAGCCTTGGCGATTTACGGTATTCAAAGGTGATGGACTAAAAAAACTAGCGGAATTCCAATCCAAATTATACAAAAAACTATCCAGAGATAAGTTTGAGCCCAATAAATACAAAATGCTCAAAGAAAAACCTCTACAATGCTCCCATGTTATCTCGATAGGTGCAAAAATAAGTGGTTTAGTCCCTGAAATAGAAGAGGTAGAAGCTGTAGCTTGTGCTGTACAGAACATGTGTTTAACTGCGTCTACCTACCAATTAGGTGCTTATTGGGGAAGTGGTGGTATTACTTATAAACAAGAATCCAAAGTTTTTTTTGATTTAGCCAAAAATGATTTATTACTCGGATTTTTATTTATTGGCGTACCAAAATCTCAGACCTCACTAGGAAAAAGAGGTGATATAAATGATAAAGTGAGGTGGATTGAATAAAACTATATCATTTGTCGAAAAATTAACAAAACCCTACTACTACTTTGGGCAAGTGTTTGCATATAACAACACTATGAAATTAATACAATTAAGTACCTCATTACTACTCATATTCTTTACACAGTTTATTACTGCACAAAACCTTGAGGGTTTTGATGAAATGTGCGGAGAATACATCAGCGGTACAGTAACTTTAGCAATGCCTCAACAAGTGCTGCGTGACACTTCAGGAGTTATTTTGGATACTCGTGAAATTACTGAATACAATACTAGCCATATTAAAGGGGCTCGTTTTGTAGGCTATGATTATTTTAAACTCAAAAAATTAAAAGATATCGACAAAAACACACCTATATATGTATACTGCTCAATTGGTTATAGAAGCGAGCAAATTGGAGAGAAACTACAATCAGCAGGTTATACTAAAGTATACAATATGTACGGAGGGATTTTTAATTGGGTAAACACAGGATACACTGTAGTTAACAAAAAAAACCAACCTACGACCCTAGTACATGGGTACAATCAAGACTGGGGGAAATGGCTCAACAAGAACAAATGTAAGCCTATAATTGATTAGGCTTAAGTACTCATTTAAACATTAAATTTAACTCATAAAAAAAGCAGAAACTTGTTGTTTCTGCTTTTTACTGTTTAATAGATGTGACTTCCTTATTCCTTCACATTTTCTTCTTTTTTCTTACGAGATGTCTTCACCTTAAAGGTTAATTTTTTTGACTCTTTATCTAAATCTGTAACAATCTTATCTCCTTCTTTAATCCTACCACTTAGGATCTCCTCTGCCAAAGGGTCTTCCAAATGCTTTTGAATAGCACGGTTCAGTGGACGAGCTCCATAACTTGGATCATAACCCTTTTCAGCCAAAAAGTCTTTTGCCTTTTCGCTTAACTTAATCGAGTAACCTAATGACTGAATACGACCAAATACTTGACTCAAAGAAATATCAATAATACTATGAATATGTTCTTTATCAAGGCTTTTAAAAATCACAACGTCATCCAACCTATTCAAAAATTCTGGTGCAAAAGCTTTCCTCAATGCCTTCTGGATAGAGTTACGTGTAAACTCATCCATATTATCTTGTTTGGCTTTTGTAGCAAACCCAACGCCTGCACCAAAATCTTTTAAATCTCGAACACCAATATTAGACGTCATAATGATGATAGTATTACGAAAATCAACTTTTCGTCCTAAGCCATCAGTCAAAATACCGTTGTCTAGTACTTGCAACAAAATATTAAACACATCTGGATGTGCTTTTTCTATTTCGTCCAGAAGTACCACCGAGTATGGCTTTCGGCGAATTTTTTCCGTCAGCTGACCTCCTTCTTCATAACCTACATATCCTGGAGGTGCTCCTACAAGCCTCGACACAGAGAATTTCTCCATATATTCACTCATGTCTATTCTGATAAGAGAATCCTCATTATCAAAAAGCAACTGAGCCAATTCTTTCGCTAACTGCGTTTTCCCAACTCCAGTAGGTCCTAAGAAGATAAATGAGCCAATTGGTTTTTTCGGATCTTTCAACCCTACTCTAGTTCGTTGAATGGCTTTTGTTATTTTTTCTACCGCATCATCCTGCCCAATCACCCTGCTTTTCAAATCTGCTGCCATTTTTAGTAATTTCTCACTATCATTTTCAGCGACCTTTTGTACAGGTATTCCCGTCATCATAGCAACTACATCTGCTACATGCTCTTCCGTTACTGGGTATCTATTTTCTTTACTGTCTTGCTCCCAAGTTTTTTTCGCTGACTCAAGTTCCTCCAATACTTTCTTCTCTGTATCCCGAAGCCTTGCCGCTTCTTCAAAATCTTGTTGTTTTACAACCAGTGATTTCTCTTCTTTTATACGCTCTACACGTTCCTCTAGCTCAGCAATATTCTTAGGTACATGGATATTCTTAATATGTACTCTAGCACCTACTTCGTCCAATACATCTATTGCCTTATCTGGCAAAAATCTATCGCTGATATACCTGTCTGACATTTTTACACAAGCTTCCAATGCTTCTGCTGAATAATCTACTTGATGATGATCTTCGTACTTGTCTTTAATGTTTTCTAAAATCTCAACAGTTTCTTCTGGTGTAGTAGGATCTACAATCACCATCTGAAAACGTCTTGCCAAAGCACCATCTTTTTCGATGTATTGGCGATACTCATCAAGAGTAGTTGCTCCTATTGCTTGTATTTCACCCCTTGCCAAAGCAGGCTTAAACATATTAGAAGCATCCAAAGAACCATTTGCTCCTCCCGCCCCTACTAGGGTATGAATTTCATCTATAAATAAGATGATATCCCGAGACTTCTCTAGCTCACTCATTACAGCTTTCATTCTCTCTTCAAACTGCCCTCTGTATTTCGTTCCCGCTACCAGCGAAGCTATATCCAAAGAAATAACTCGCTTGCCAAAAAGCACACGTGATACTTTTTTCTCAATTATACGCAACGCTAGACCCTCTGCTATAGCAGTTTTACCTACACCTGGCTCACCAATCAACAGTGGATTGTTTTTCTTTCTTCTACTTAATATTTGAGCTACACGCTCTATTTCCTTATCTCTACCTACTATTGGATCAAGTCTTCCCTCTTCAGCAATTACCGTAAGATCCCTTCCAAAATTATCCAAAACGGGAGTGGTTGATTTTTCTTTACTTGCTGGCGGGGTTTTTCCGCCCAATGGTTTTTGTTCTGGTTCATCAGCTTCACCACCTTCAAATGAGGCTTCCGCCGAAAAAGAACCCTCTTGATAACCTAATAGCTCTTTCACATCTTCGTATCGAGCCTGGTTTTTTTCCATAATCTGAGTAGCTATATTGGTACGGTCTCTTAATATAGACAGTAACAAATGTTCTGTACGAATCACATCACTTTTAAAATGCCTTGCTTCTAATATCGATACTTTAATAATCCGTTCTGCTTGTTTAGTGAGTGCCAAAGCGGTTTTATCCGTAGATTCTGCCAAAGCAGTACTTTTAGTAGCTGTCTCTATAGTTACTTTTATATCATCCAAAAGCCCCATTTTACGTAGTAACTCGACTGCCGTTCCCTCTCCTTCTCGGATGATGCCTAACAGTAAATGCTCTGCTCCTATATAATCATGATGAAGCCTAAAAGCTTCTTCACGGCTAAAATGCATCACATCTTTTACTCTATTCGAAAATAATTTATCATTCATAATAATCAAATATATCAATAATCGTGCAATCTCCTAAAAAAAAGAGTACATAGCACCTATTGTGGTGATAAAATATTTTCTTTTTTTTACAAAAAAGAATCTCCACGAATACGAGTCCGTCTATTGACGAATCCCTTAACGCTTTACGTCTAACGAAAAAAAAGAGGAAAGATCGCTGTAAGGTCAGTAGTTTCTTATTCTTATTCAAAAAAAAAAGCCCCGAGCAGAGTTCGGGGCTTTAAACCACCTAAGTGGTAAAACATATTATTGTTTCACAAAACGAGTTGTGTAAGCATTTGTATTAGATACAACCTCTATAGTATAAATACCACTAGCTAAGTCATTACCCAATACAAGATTACCTGATGCAATAGTTGTATAAACAATTCTACCATTTACATCACTTACTACTACACTATACTCACCTTGAATAACACCATTGATATCTAATGTTACATTAGACGATGTTGGATTAGGGAATAGCTTCATGCCAGCAGCCGCAAATGCTTCTTGATTACCTGCAATTGCTGATGTAGTTATTGTAACTGTAGCCACTTCATTATTAGTGCCATCAGTCGCTGTTACAGTAATCACCCATTTACTGTTTTTATCAAAAGTGTACGAAACATCATAACCATTACTTGCTTGACCAGTAAGATTATATGTATTCAACAAGTTATCATTCTCATCATACTCTTTAATCTCATACGAAACACCTGTAAGGTCACTGCCAAGTGCAGTAACATCAATCATACTTGTGATTGCATTTCCATCACTAGAGGCAATAGTAGTCCCATTAGAAGGACTATTGATAGCAATAGACAAAGGAACACATGACTTCACTAAAGCTATTGCTTCTGCTCTTGGACATGATGATGCAGCACCTGCTACAATTGTGATATTAAATATCTCACCGTATTTCCCTTGGCTAGCTACTGGTAATGCTCTCCAATCTGCTAATTGAGAAGTATTGAAGGCAGAATGCCAGTATGCTACTGGTAATTGCTCTCCTGTCCATCCAGCCCAAGCGATATCACATTCAGCATCCATTGCAAACACTTCTGATCCACCATCTTCAATAATAAATGAAGGAACAGCTGATCCAAACACAGTTGCGGTAGCTGTTGGTTTTCCTGCTAAATCATTTGTACCATCCGTCCAAAGCTCTAAATATATTTTTGCTCCAATAGTTTTTGACACTTGATCCCAACTTTGAATAAAAGTTGTCTCATCTCCTGAATCTGTACCTACTGGTACTAAGAAATAATCACCTGGTTGTAATGCAATATTACAAG
This sequence comes from uncultured Cytophagales bacterium, assembly GCA_964511645.1. Taxonomy (GTDB): domain Bacteria; phylum Bacteroidota; class Bacteroidia; order Cytophagales; family JAAEPT01; genus CAZEGV01. Next base: position 5,129 of record CAZEGV010000030.1, on the reverse strand, counting down.
GAATCGTAACAGCAGTAACTATCCAGTTACCATCTGTTTTCTCACCTGTATTGAAAGCAACTTCGTTAGATTCAGCACCTACTACTGGGTTGCCAAATTTATCCATTACAATTATCTTAACCGTACCATGCCCACCTACATATACTGCCAAGTCTTGAATGGTGATACTTTGTGAAACATGAATCATATGTGTTACTTCACCTAATTTCTGTGCCCATAACCATGGTGCAGCAGTCAAACCACCTAAGGTAGTACGTCCAAATCCTGTAGTTGTAACTGCAGAAGATTGTTCTTCTACAAAGTACGTAGTAGTAGCAGAAGGATTTTCGGTTAAACTAGCACCTGCAGATCCTACTTGAGCACCACCTACAGCAGCATCATACCATTGATAGTTAGAACCAGAAGCATTATTTACAGATAATGTTACTGCATTACCAGGACAAACCCCAGCAGTACCGTCAGTAGTACTAGATGCAGAAAGTGCTGAACCAGCTACAATCTCCATTTCGTCTGCTTTTTTACATCCGCCACCTGCTTCTTCTAATTCTATTTTGTAGATACCTTTAGCCGTAACTGTATAAGTCAACCCAGAAGCACCCGAGATTATAGCACCATCTTTATACCACTTTACAGTAGCACCACCAGTAGTAGCTAAACCTGAGTTCAACGTGATATTAACCGCACCACAAACCCCTTGATCTGGACCTAAAGCAGGCTGAGATAATGAGCAGTGTATATCTACCTCAGTTTTAATCACTGTTGTTAACGAATACTGTCCTGATTTATCTTGACCTAAATCCCAAATAACAATACCTTTTGCACCTTTAGCAAAAGCACCTACTATTTTTTGTTTTATTGTGGTTTTACCATTATAAAGATAGCCATTATAAGTGTCAGACGTAAATACTGTATTATTACTTGGTAAAGCTTTATACTCAATTACATTTGCTCTATTATTAGAATGTCTTCCATATAAAGGAACTGCCAATAATAATTTGTCAGAAGGGATACCTTTGGCAGCCCAACCATCCAAAGCATTCATTGCATCAACATGTGATGAATGACTTGCTGAACTATAATTAGAGTTGTTATTAGGGAAATCATACGCCATCACGTGAAACTCATCAATATGTGAAAAAGTAGCCGAGTTAATAAATTGAGTATGATTGATTCCACCTAAAGTTTCACCACCTACTGCTGCTGCAATTAACATACTTGGTCTAGCTGATGCTGCAATTGCTGCTTCTAAATCTATAATTAAGTTCTGATGAGCTGTACGTGAAGAGTTAGTTTTAGGAAACTCCCAGTCAACAACAATACCCGATAACGAGTGTTGTACACCAAAAGCTACTAGCTCACTAATAAAAGTAGCTCTTTTGATAGTGTTAGAACATACAGAAGTCAAACGACCAGCTCTCAACTCATTATCATCAGCACCACCTATAGTTACCCATACTCCTACACCATTCTGAGACGCCAAAGTTTTAGTCTGAGTAAATCGTGCAGAATTAAACCCAAATACCGCTGATCCACCAGAGGTAATCAAATTACCATTGGTAGTTGGATTTAAGAAAGAGAAACCAACATCTGTTACATTTGCAAAGTTGATAGTTGAGGGATCTCGATAATCAGGAAGATATCCGAAGATTCTTGCCTGAGCATTTGTCGCAACGATAGAACCTATCACTGCTAATAAGAGTAGAGTTAATTTTTTCATGTTTTTTTGTATTTTGTTTAACAATATATTGTAACTATATAATACTAAGTCATACCGACATAGTAACCCCCAATTTAAAGAAAATTATTATAAACCCCAAGATTTCAATACCCTAATGTGTCAGAAAAAAAATGTTTAACTAAAAAAATGTGTGAAAATAGTTTTTAAATACAATCAAGGATAATTATCAATGTGGGTATCTAATGCTAGACAATACTGAAACAAGCGAAGCTTGTACAAAAGGGGGTGACGTGGAAATCCTTTTTTATTTTTATAGTTTTTGGCATTTCGACAAGTTCAATGTGACGTAGGTAAGCTCATGACAAAATCATAAAAATAAAAAAGATTGGGAACAAAACACCCGACCTGAGCGAAATAGCGAAGGATTTGCCCTTATAATAGTTAAACATTGTGTTATTTTACTTTGTGTTGCACTATTTTTTGAGTGTAAAATTTATCTTTATACGTATAATGAACTATATACACCCCTTCTTTTGCTAGATTGAGTTCTCCTACATCCGAAGCGGAGAAAATATTTTTACCTGTAAGAGTGTATACTTGACAGTGCTGAACCTTGTGGTTGAATTTCAAGTTAATGTCTAAATAGATTTCTTGGCTAATGATGCTTGCTTCGATTCCTGTTAATACAGTTGTAATATCTGGCACACCGTAGCCTAGTAAGTTGTCAGGGTGATTGTATTGATGAGCGGATTGTAATAAGAGGTCTTTAATCTGCTGAGCGGTATATTGAGGGTGGTATTGTATCAACTGTGCAAGTAGACCTGTGACTTGAGGACCTGCATAAGAGGTACCGTTTCCTGCTTGCAATGCCCCATTTCGGTTAATGGTATAAGTTGCCACTCCTACTCCACAGATATCAGGCTTTATTCTCCCATCTGCCGTAGGTCCTATCGAGCTAAAATTTCCTTTGTTTTTATTCAAGTCTACCGCACCTACTGCAATCACACCTTTTGCATCTGCTGGTGACCCCACATATTTCCATGGTTTATTGCCCCAGTTACCAGCACTTATGACGACTACAATACCTTTTTGGGAGGCTATATTTGCTCCTATAGATATAGGTATTGTTTCTCCGTCATAATCTTGGTAGGAATAAGTACCAAAAGGAGCGTCAAAATCCACATAACCCAAAGAGGTGTTGATTAGGTTTGCTCCTATACTATCTGCTCGTTCGGCTGCTACTACCCAATAATACATTTCGACAGGTTGTTCTTCGTTAAAATTTTCACTAAGGTACAAGGCAAAAGAAGCGTTAGGTGCTCCTCCTAAGCTAAGTGTGTCTAGCTTTCCGCCGATACCTCCTAATGCTCTTGTACCGTGATCATCGGTGTGATAGACATCTACTTGGTTGGCAACGTAATCGTAGGTTTCTACAATGTCAAGATGAGCAAAGTGATTCAATGTGTTTACGCCCATAAATCCGTCGTCTATTACAGCTATAAGTACTCCAGACCCATCGTAACCTGCTGTTTGTACGGCATCTATTCCTAATAGGTTTTTTCGTGCTATGATTTCATCGGTAGCTGCTGACTGAGGTTTAGAAAAAATTTTCACATTTGGTTTTGAGCTTACTGCCTTTCTTCCAATGTATTTGATTGTGTCCACAAAGCTGTATGCTTGGATATCATCTATCAAAGTATCCGACATCGTCACAATAAGTCCGTTTAGCCATTTAGTTTGATATAAAATAGTTACATTATAATCGTTTACGCTATCGGTATAGGCGAGTGATACTGGGTAGTCTTCCGCTGTAAAGGAAATGTTATTCTTTTGATACCTTAACCAAGCTCTAGCAGATAGGCATTCTAATGGTTGATAGGTTTCCGTTCCTTTATCTGTAAATCCAATGAAGAAATATTTTTTTTCTTGGGAGAATCCTAAAATTCCCGATAAAAAAAAGAGTACGAATAGAACATTATTTTTCATATCTAATTAATTTCTGTGTAACAAAAGAACCGACTTTAGGTTGATTAGGTTGCTGAGAAGTAACATTGCAATACTGATATACCAGTCCTATATTTGGTGCGTATATTGAATATCTCTCATCTTGGTCAATCACATTGCGAGAGATGTCATGTGCTACACGTACCGTATTTGTATATTCTTGATAATCTTCTCCAAGGTGAGTGTAATAAGTTTTGTCCCAATTACTTGTAGCATGTGCGTTTTTGTCCCACTCTACGCTTCCGCTAATGGGAAAAGACAAGACCTGTTTCCATATATTATTTTCTATGCGGATGATTTTGTCATTAAAAACCCGTACTGCCCACAAAGAATCAAGTACGTAAGCAGAACCCTCAATTGACTTATAGCGATATAAATTGTATTCGATTGATCCGTCTTTATCATAAGATTCTCCTAAAATTTCCTTCACTTTATATTCAAGTGTATCTATCTCAAGTGTTTTGTATTTAATCTCAAACACTTCGTATTCCCACTCTGATGCTTTACTAATTGGATAGTATTCTTTTCCTTGCCAAACAGCTTCTGGAGAAATCTCTTCTGTTTTGCATGATAAACAAAACAAAACAATCCCTATGTATAAGAAGTACTTCATATGTATAAAATTACAAAAAAATAAGACTGTACCCTAATTTGTAGGATTGAATAGTATGAAATGTGTATTTTTGACAAAAAAAGAACGAAATGAGTTTAGCTACTAGCGTATACATTAGTACCAATCACCTTACAGATGCACGATATTGTGCCGCAATGGGCGTAGAGTTTATCGAATTCATACTTGATAAAACAATCCCTGATGCAATTAGTAAAGAAACTTTTCTAGGTATCTCTCAATGGATAGAAGGAATAAAATATGTCGCTTATTTTGAATCTGAAGAAGGTGTAGAAGAAATATGTAATACTTTAAACATTGAGCATGTTGCTAGTAACAATATCAGCTTACTAAATGATCTCCCCGATTCTTTTACAAAATTTTATAAAACTACTTTAGATACTATAAATAGAGAAGAATTTCAGAATATTGATTATATTAATATAGAAGGAGGTTCAGACATGCTGTCTAAGCAAGAGACAGAGTCTATCAAAAAACTAGCCGCTACAAAAAATATTATTTTAGCTTATGGATTTGACGACACTAACGTCTCTAACATTATTACCACTGGGATAAAAGGCATTGGCATAAAGGGTGGAGAAGAAGAACGCCCTGGCTACAAGGACATGGATAAACTTGCTGATATACTGGAAGCTATCGAGGTTGATTAGCTTTTCTTCGCTTCCACTACTTCATTCTATTGAAAACAAATCGACACCTCAACCAAATGGTTGAGGTGTCGATTTTTGATTTAAGGTTTTGGTTAGCTAGTTTTCATACTAGCTTCTTTCCCTTACCTAATAATAGTTACTGTACCAGTGATTGGTGCTAGGTTGA
>CAZEGV010000029.1:0-35835 GCA_964511645.1 uncultured Cytophagales bacterium | reverse complement strand
CAGCCGTCTACTCGATTGTGTTCCGTTTCCCGAATGGGCAGTGACCAGCGCTGAACCTTAATGATACTTGAACAGAGTAATTTGTTTAGCTCCTTGTTAGCAAAAGTTTGTTACAGGTTCTAGTTTTATCAATTTCTTAGTTGAACTAATCACTAATATTGCTAGTTCGTCTATTTTGGGACGAAAAATGATTGCACAATTCCAAGAGGAAGCTATTACACTGTTCAATTCAACAATTGGGTAATGTAAAATTGGTGATAGTTGTTCCTCACCTGTTTTAGGGGTCAGTATTAAATCTTTATAGAAAGTTGACCAATTCGTTATTAAAGATGTCTTGCTCTTTAGAAATTTTATTTTTTGAAGGAATGTTATTTTTGGAGTAAAAGCTCTTTTAGCTCTAAATGAGCCATTTTTATTAATTATTGATTTTCTAATGTGTGAAGGTGAAGTAATATCTTTATTGAAATATGGTATAACTCCTTGATAGTTTCCAGCATTATTTTCTGTCAATGATAATGAAGGAAGTTTTCTATTTCTAAAATTGGCAACCATAAAATTAGTGTCAGATTTTGCCTGTTGGAAGAACCAAGATGTTAGAATGTCATTCGTAGAGACAAAATTAACCTCTTTAGCCTTCTTTTTTATTTTGTTAATGACTGATAAATCAATTTTATTAATACCAACCTTAGTATCAGTTTTAGCACTGAGTTTATTGCCTAACATTTTAAAGATTATTCCTAATATTAAATAGAGTGAATTGGTGAGTTTTGATTCTACTTTCCCCATTATTTCAGACTTTTCAATCTCAAAATTATCTAACCTTGTAGGGGTTAATTCTCGTGCTTTTACATTTGAGCTTAGCATTTCAAATATGCTGTAATAAGTAGCCCCATCTCCAAGAGTGTGATTTAATGAGATTACAATCGCAAATTGATTTTTGGTAACAGGGATTAAGGAAATTTTGAACATTACCTCATCTGTATTTATAATCTGTTTCGATGGAGCACAATTTGTTCTTCCTATTTCTTGATTTATTTCTTCGTACGGTAAATCAATATTTATTGAAAAGTCATCTTTATTATAAATTTCAAAGTGTTTCTTTAGAAGTTCTTCAGAGTCAAAAGACTTATTATACTTTAAATGATAGCCATTTTTTGTTTTTTGTAACCTAGAAGTTAGCCAAGGATTTAATTCTAATATTTCCTTAATCCTTTCCCTTAAATGAGTTAAAGAAACTTCACCTTTATAATAAGTTAAAGTTGTGATGGCTGGAAGGTGTAAATTTTTCGATTCCCAAGGTGTTAATTTTAAAAAAATGTCATTCATGATAATCTTTTTGCTAACATTACGTGTATGTTTTAGTATGGGACTTCAAAGAGATGAACTTTCCGTCTAATACCATTTTGATCGTAATATGCGTCTAGATTAGATTGAATTGTTTTTTGCATTATTAAGGCAAAATAATTTAGCATAACTAGTTACGGTAGATTATTTTAACGAAGAGAATGTGAAAAACAAACAAGATAATTGACGTAGATTATAGTCAATATGGTATAACACTAAGCCAAATATAAACGTTTTGTGTTTATAAGCCATAACAAAGCACTAAAAAAGAGTACGAGAATTTTTTTGAGTCATTTATTTTTCTTCTATATCACGGACTATAGTTTTGGCTATTTTATCATGTATCCACTGTCTTTCAGGGTTCATCCTAGAAAAGACATAAGTGAGTGGTAATAAAAAAGCAACGGGTATTTTTATTATATTTCTAATGATTATAGCGATAAAACCCGCAGACTTATTACTATTAAACTTGGTTACTTTAAGGTCTAGCCAATATTGACCCAGTGTAGCAGACAATGCCGAAGACTGTAAAGTGATTGTGTACAAAAAGTATACCAATACTGCGATAAAAAACTGAGTAGCCAATCGGCTGAATATTGTAAAATCTCCCGTGTTCATCATGTCCATAAGTTGTACTCCTAGCTCTTTTCTGAAAACTAGGTTAGTGGCTAATAGATAAAACAAATAAGCAGTTGCCATAATATAAATCATTAGCCAGTCTATGATGACTGCAAATATTCGTTTGGTGCTAGAGGCATATTCTTTTCCTAGAGACGTAAAGAAGTTTTGCTTGGCGTAGAAATAAATAAAGCAGTAGGACACTGCAATACAAAAGAGAAGTATATAGTTTAACATATTGTATGTTTGCTTGATAGCAAATATATAGTTATATAGCATATAATAAAAACAACGAGACTAAAATCCATTCCAACGTAGACGATATTGATTTAAGAATTATCCAACTCTTGCAGAAAAACTCACAGATGCCGTTTACCGAAATAGCCAAGCGTGTGTATGTTTCGAGTGGTACTGTGCATGTAAGGATGCGTAAACTCAAAGATCTTGGGGTAATCAAAAATGCTACATTACGGGTAGACTATTCTAAATCGGGTTATGATATAGTAGCATTTTTAGGTATTTTTTTGGACAAAAGCTCGGTATACAATACCGTATTGGATGAACTAAAAGAAACCCCAGAGATTATTAAATTAAACTATACAACGGGTAATTACAGTATGTTTGCTCAGATTTTGTGTAAAGACACTAATCATTTACGTGAAGTTCTTCACGAAAAAATACAAAAAATTAATGGTATTGGGCGTACCGAAACAATGATCTCTTTGAGTGAAGATATTGATAGGAATTTGATATTTGAAGGAGCTTAACAAAAGCTTAAATTCTATTTTTTTATTTCGCAACCCTACACAGGTTGCTCTCCTAATTTACGCAACATGCTGATATGCGCACTCAACGCACTAAAAAAAGTTTTTTCGCAATAGTAAGGCACATTAAATTCTTTGGCTGTTTGCTTAACAATTGTTGATAGTTTCTTATAATGTACGTGACAGATGTCTGGAAATAAGTGATGCTCAACTTGATAATTCAATCCACCTATCAGCCAATGAAAAATCTTACTTTTTGGTCCAAAATTAGAAGTTGTTTCTAATTGATGTATTGCCCAATTATTTTTAATTTCTAAATTCACAGGCTCTGGAAAGACACAATCAGGAACGATATGAGCCAAAAGAAATATAACCGACAATGTAAACCCTGCTATCATATGTTTCAGAAGTAATAAAAGAAACACAGACCACCAAGGAATATCCAAGATAAGAAGTGGTAATACAATCATAACTGTATAGTACAGCAATTTCGAAATAATTAATTCAACTAATAAATAATTAAACTTATCATTCAAATTCAGCCCATGTCTTTTATACCTGAATAATTGAGTCCAATCTTTAGTCGTTATCCATAAGACTGTCATAAGGCTGTAAAAAAACCAGGCATATAGATGTTGGAAGCGGTGCATATAGTGATGCTTTTCTTGTGGCGTGAAGCGTAAAACATTAATAGAAGGAGTAATATCCTCATCATAATTTTTTATATTAGTATAAGTATGATGGAGTACGTTATGCTGAACCTTCCATGTAGGAGCATATCCCCCGATTACATTCAGAAATCTCCCTAAAATATAATTGACCTTTTTATTTTTAGAATATGAGCCATGATTTGCATCATGTATGACAGACATACCAATTCCCGCTGCTCCAAAGCCTAAGATTACCCAGCACGTTATAATTCCAAAAGTACTAGTTATGACTTCAGTCAACACCAAGATATAAGGCACAAAGTACAAACAAAGCATAAAGGCTGTTTTAACCTTCATATTTACATTAGCATACTTACTGATGTTGTTATCTTTAAAATAAATCCCAACCCTTTTTTTCAATGTTGATTCAAAATCACTATTAGATACAGTGACAAACCTTAAAGGTTTAAACCCATTAACTGTTTTACTCATTATCTTTCTCTTGTAATTTCAATACCTAGACAGTACTGAGACTCATTTTTAAGTTTTTCTAAATACTTTCTTGTAAATAGAAAAGTATAATAACCTCGTTATAATTTTAAGATTTTATTGAACAGAAAATTTTCCAACACTCTATAATGTTGTTTTAAAGCATTAAAAAAACGAAGAATTTAAACTTAATTTTTTTGTCTCACAGCATAGTATATATTTACCGCAAAGGTAAATAATTAAGTTATATTAACAACCCCTTAGCTTGATTAAGTATACTGACTATACTGTTCCTCAACTAAATTTTTATAGTACAATCCCATAGATCAAATCATGGTGTTCTGTCAAGAATTTTAGTGTGGGATGTATTATGCAGTTTTATGTAAAATACCTAAAATCATGATTGCTTTTGAGCTGAACCAAAAACTCATACATCAATTTGATAACATTGTCGATGTCTTCAGAAGCTACGGTTTCCACTGTTGTGTGCATATACTTAAGCGGTAATGATATTAAGGCTGAGGCTACACCGTCGTTAGAGTAAGCAAAGGCATCAGTATCTGTACCTGTAGATCGAGAGGCTGCGGCACGTTGGGTTGGTATCTTTTTTTTGTCTGCTACTGCAAAAAGCATTTTGAGTAAATTATTTTGCACCGCAGGTCCAAATGTTAGCACTGGCCCTTTTCCACAAGATAAATCTCCTTGTCTTTTGGGTGTATACATCGGTGACTGTGTATCGTGAGTAACATCGGTGATAATGGCTACATCAGGTTTAATTCTTTCGGCAATCATCTGAGCTCCTCTCAAACCAATTTCTTCTTGCACAGCATTAACGATATACAAACCAAAAGGTAACTTTTCTTTGTTTTCAGACAAGAGCCTTACTACTTCTGCAATCATATAACCGCCAATTCGATTATCTAATGCTCTTCCTGTTACGTATTTTTTATTTAGGAAAAACATATCGTCATCAAAGGTGATAACATTCCCTACTTGTACTCCCATTTTCTCAACTTCCTCTGCCGAAGAAGCACCTATATCAATAAAGATATTTTCTAGTGAAGCATGTTTTTCTCCATTACCTCTTCCTCTTACATGGATGGCTGGCCAACCAAAAATCCCTTTTATCTTTTTACCTGAGTCAGTATGGATAAATACTTGCTTAGAAGGTGCAATTTGATGATCAGAACCACCGTTACGAATCACACTAATATACCCTTTGCTATCAATATGATTAACGAACCATGCAATCTCGTCAGCATGAGCTTCAATCACTACTTTGTATTTGGCTTTGGGATTAATCACACCTACTACTGTGCCGTAAGTATCTACAAAATGTTCATCTATATATGGTTTTATATAATCTAACCATATTTTTTGTCCTTCTGCCTCAAATCCTGTTGGAGAGTTAGCATTCAAATAATTCTTTAAAAATTTTTTGCTCGTTTTGTTCATACTTTTATAATCCCTAATAAAGGGTTTTTGTTTTAATAAGTTGTTTAATTAGCTACTTCTGAGATGAATTTAACATGCATTAATAAGATTGCTTCTTCATCATAATCTTCTCCAAGTTCTTCCATTGCATCTTCCAAATCGTCAGACTCAACTTCCATAAAATAATCATAAATATCATCTTGAGATTCTTCGTCTAGTATTTCATCAAGGTGATAATCAATATTAAGTTTGGTGCCAGCGTGGCAAATACTTTCTAATTCTGTAATTAAATTTTTAAACTTTAGGTTTAAAGATTTAGCAATCTCTCCAAGGTCTATTTTTTTATCAATCTGTTGAATGATAAGTATTTTATTTTTAGACTTTTTGGCAGTGGATTTTACAAAAATCTCCGTGATAGACTCAATGTCATTGTCTTCGGTATACTTTTTAATAACTGTTAAAAACTCAGACCCAAATTTTTGAGCTTTGCCCATTCCTACACCTTGTATGTGTGTAAGTGAATCTAGTGTAATCGGAAATGTAGTTGCCATTTCTTTTAACGATTCTTCTTGAAAAACAACATAAGGAGGTAAGCCTTTTTGATCAGCCACTTTCTTTCTTGTTTTTTTCAGTTTCTCAAACAACTCCTCGTCATAAGACATTCCTTCACCATGAAAATTTCCTGAAGCTTCACCGTCTTCATCAATTTCGGGATATTGATGTGCTTCAGTTAGTTTTATAGACGTTGGATTTTTTATAAATGCTTCTCCTTCCTTCGTTAATTTTATGATATTAGGATGATCCATATCTTTTTCCAACAACTCTTTTATAATCAGTTGGCGGTATAATGAATACCAGTAAAATTGATCTTTCTCTTTGCTCTTTCCTTTTCCATAAGTAGAGAGTTTGTGATGTCCGTACCCAGTAAGGTTGGCATTTTTAGACCCTACTACAATGTCTACTACATACTTAATGTCAAATTTTCCTTCCACAAATTGTACTGTTTGTAGAGCAATCTCAACATCATCTTTTGCTTCAAACTTTTCAGGTGAATTTTGGCAATTGTCACAAAATCCACAATCTTTGTCCAAGTGCTCACCAAAATAGTGCAATAATTGCCTAGACCTACATTGTGGTGACTCAGCATAAGAAGAAACTTCTTCTAGTAAAATATGAGCATTTTCTCGTTCTGCTAAAGGCTTGTCTTTATTAAACTTATCAAGTTTTAAAATATCTTTATAACTGTAAAACATTACACAAGTACTATTTTGACTGTCTCTACCAGCACGACCAGTTTCTTGATAGTAGCCTTCTACTGATTTTGGAGCATCATAGTGTACTACTAACCTAACATCTGGCTTATCTATCCCCATTCCAAAAGCAATAGTCGCTACAATAATGTCGCAGTCTTCATTCAAGAATTTATCTTGATTAGACTCTCTTATGTGGCTATCAAAACCTGCATGATAAGGAAGAGCTTTAAAGCCGTTTACTTGCAAAAAATGAGCTAATTCTTCTACTTTTCTTCTGCTTAAGCAGTAGATAATAGCACTTTGACCTTTGTGTTTGTTGATTAACTGTACTAGTTGGTTTTTTGCTTTTGCTTTTGGTCTTACTTCATAAAACAAATTGCTACGATGAAAAGACGATTTAAAAATAGTCGCCTCATGCATATTAAGATTTTTTTGAATATCTATCTGAACTTTAGGAGTAGCTGTTGCTGTAAGTGCAATTATAGGTAATTGTCCCAATTCTGCTACAATCGTCTTAATTCTACGATATTCAGGTCTAAAATCATGCCCCCATTCCGAAATACAGTGCACTTCATCTACTGCTACAAAAGAAAGCTTTGCTTTTTTAAGAAATTCTATATTTTCTTCTTTGGTAAGAGATTCTGGTGCTACGTACAATAATTTTGTTGTTCCATCCAAAACACTTTTCTTAACAGCTATCATTTCTGCTTTGTTAAGTGTAGAGTTCAAAAATCGAGCTTCAATACCTCTTGCCTTCATTTGATCTACCTGATTTTTCATTAAGGCAATTAAAGGGGAGATAACTAAAGCTGTGCCTTCTAGCATAGTAGCGGGTAATTGAAAACATAAAGATTTTCCTGCGCCGGTAGGCATAATCACAAAAGTATCTTTGCCGTTTAATAAGTTTTGAATTACAGCTTCTTGACCTTTTCTAAAGGTATCGTATCCAAAATGTTTCTTAAGAGCTTTTTTTAATTGCATTGTTTTGTACTAGAGATGTAAGGTTGCAGAATCTTTATTATATTTGTCGTTCAACGACCTTCCGCATTTTGAAGTTACTAAAAAATATTAAATCTATTGCAATAAAAACACTACTACTTGAAGCCGAATCTATAAAAAGGCTTACAAAGTATATAGATGATGAATTTGAACAGGCAGTTTTGGCGATTCATCAGTGTACTGGAAGAATAATTGTAACAGGTATTGGCAAAAGTGCTAATATCGGAACTAAGATTGTTGCTACTCTTAATTCTACGGGAACAAAAGCTTCTTTTATGCATGCAGCAGATGCTATACATGGAGACTTGGGTATGGTGCAGGCAGAAGATATAGTCATTTGTTTATCCAAAAGTGGTAATACCCCCGAAATAAAAGTACTTGTACCTTTATTAAAGGGTGTGGGGGCTACCTTAATTGCATTAGTAGGTAATACTGTTTCTTATTTAGCAGAAAATTCTGACTTTGTATTAAATGCTACCGTCGAAAAAGAAGCAGATCCTAACAATCTTGCTCCTACCGCAAGTACTACGGCTTCTTTGGCATTAGCAGATGCCGTAGCAGTCTGTTTGTTAGAGCTTAAAAGTTTTTCGAGTAAGGATTTTGCTAAATACCATCCTGGAGGAGCACTAGGAAAACAGTTGTATTTAAAAGTAGCCGATATCTGCTCTCAGCAAGATAGTCCACAAGTATCAGAGTTTGCAAGCTTACAAGATGTTATTATCGAAATCTCATCTAAAAGATTGGGCTCTACTGCTGTTGTTCAAAACAGAATCCCTGTGGGGATGATTACAGATGGAGATTTGAGAAGAATGTTAAGTCAAATTTCTAATATAAAAGACATTACAGCAAAAGACATTATGAATGCTCATCCTAAATCTATTGACAAAGGAGAGTATGCTGTGGAAGCATTTAATAAGATGAAACAAAATAGTATCACACAACTTATTGTTACAGAAAATGACAAGTATGTAGGCATTATTCATTTACACGATATTCTAAAAGAAGGTATAATATGACCAGTAATATTAAAAATAATTATGTAGTCATTATGGCAGGCGGAGTTGGCAGTAGGTTTTGGCCATATAGTCGAAAAAATTTCCCGAAGCAATTTCACGATGTGCTAGGTATAGGGCAATCATTATTACAGCTTACAGCACAAAGGTTTGACAGTATTTGTTTACCAGAAAACATTTATGTGGTCACTAATAGTCAATATAAATCTTTAGTAAAAGAACAATTACCTTACTTGTCAGATGATCAGATTTTATTAGAACCCGAAGGAAGAAATACTGCTCCTTGTATTGCGTATGCGTCCTATAAAATCCATCAGAAAAATCCTGATGCTTCTATTGTTATTTGCCCCTCAGACCATATTATTCTAAAAGAAAACACATTTAAAGAGAAGATAGAAACTGCTATAACTGTTGCTAATGAAGGAGGAAACTTAGTGACCTTAGGCATAACGCCTACTAGACCTGACACAGGTTATGGCTATATTCAGTTTGAGAAAAGCGATTTAAAATCAAAAGAAGTAAAAAGATTTGCTGAAAAACCAAGCTTAGAAATCGCTAAAGTATTTGTTTCTAATGGAGACTATGTATGGAATGCTGGGATTTTTGTTTGGAAATCGAGTACTATTATTACAGCATTCAATCAATACTTACCTCAAATAGGAGAAGTGTTTGAAGAGGCAAAAGAGGTTTTTTACACCAAAAAAGAACAAGAATATATCAATAGTAATTTTTCTCGTTGTGACGAAATATCAATTGATTATGGTATTATGGAAAAAGCCAAAAATGTTTATGTTATTCTAAGCGATATTGGATGGTCAGACCTAGGCACTTGGAAATCACTATACGAAGTGAAAGACAAAGATCAAAATGGCAATGTAGTAGATGGTGATGTAATACTATATAATACTACTGATTCGATTATTAAAACGCCTAAAGATAAGCTAGTTGTAATTAACGGTGTAAAAAACTTAATTGTAGCAGAATACGATGGAGTATTATTGATTTGTAATAAAGATGATGAGCAAAAAGTTAAAAACTTGGTAGGTGATGTCAAAAAAATAAAAGGAGAAGGATATTACTAAGCCAATTTCTCTTGTAAGAATTTTTTATAACTATGTCCAAATTTTAAGTTTAGATGTGGTACTAGGCTCTTGTATTGTGTCCTGGTTGTTTGCACAAATTTTATTCGTTCAAGTACCCGTGTTTAGCTATGTCTCTTTAGGAGTTGGGGTTTGGTTAGTTTATACGATTGACCACCTTATTGACGCGCATAAAATTAACCATGAAGCTATTACAGCAAGACATCAATTCCATCAAAATCATTTTGTTTTATTACTTTTTGTATGGATTTCTATTTTTATTATTACCGTTCCTTTAGCCCTTTATTATTTACCCACCTCTACTATATACCTAGGGATTATTGTTGCAGTTATTGTTGTCGTACATTTGATATTGGTGTTTTTACTAGGCGGTAAAGTTTCTAATTTCATTCAGAAAGAACTTGGCGTAGGTCTTGGTTATACTTTAGGGGTTGTGATAGCACCCTTATCTTTGAGTCATACATACTCCCTTTATTTTGTTACCTCTCTTTTGCAGTTGTTTTGTATTGCTATGATTAATATTTATACTTTTTCTTTTTTTGATATAGAAAAAGACAAACATCAGGGGCATACTTCTATTGCCCGAAATATAGGTAGGCAACAAGCTAACCAGTTGTTAAATGGCTTAATCATCATTACTGGAATATTGATTTTGATTAGCACAACTCTATATCCTAACATGATTCTTTATCAACTTGTTTTTATTATAATGTACCTTCCTTTTGTATTGATAAAGGTGCAACAGAAGTATTTTAAAAAGCAAGATAATTATCGTGTATTGGGCGATATGGTTTTTCTGTTTCCTATATTCTTATGTTTGTTTTAGCCAAAAATTATGACCTCATAGCTCCCATTTATGATGGTTTATCAAAACTTATTTTTGGGAATAAGTTAAAAAAAATTCAATGTCATTTTTTAAACGAAATACCTGAAGAAGGGCAGGTTTTGATTTTGGGAGGAGGTACAGGTTGGATTTTGGAAGAGATAGAAAAATACAAACCCAAAGCTAGTATTGTTTATATAGACGCTTCCGCTAAAATGATTGCTAAAGCAAAGAAAAAGAAATCTTCTACACTAAAGGTTCAGTTTGTTATGGGTACAGAATTATCTATCCCAGCAAAAAATTACGATGTTTTAATCACTAACTTTTATTTAGACTTATTTCCTCAGCCTGCACTTAGTCAAACTATTGATTTACTTGCTCAGTTTCCAATCAAAACATGGATAGTAAGTGACTTTGTTCCTATGACTCAGTATAAATATCTCGAAAAATTAATGTTTTTCTTTTTCAAGATAAGTACTAATATTCAAAACAAAAAACTTTACCCTTATGCCGATTTGATTCAAAATCAAACAAATTTTCATTTGAAGACTAGCCATCATTTGATGCAAGGGTATATTACTAGTTTTTTGTTTGAAAAATAATTATTAGATGCCAAGAAATTAAATCATTTTAACAAAACACTCTTTTTTGAGCCATTGCATAACCGTAATGTAGTCCTTCGTGTACGTTGTTAAACGCAATAGCCGATTCTATTGAACTAAGAGGATATCCGTAGCTTGTTTCGTATTTTTTGTACTCGGTAAACAAACCATTATCATAGTCTTCTTGAAGTTGTGAAACGGTACTTATTGCAAGTTCTTTGAGCATATCTAATTCTGTTTGTGCGATATTAGACTCGGCCACAGTACCTTTTCGGTATTTCTCTATAAAAGCATTATTAATTTTGAGTTCAAGCCCTGCAATGCCATAAGTTAATAGTTGCATTGATATAATGCTATGGGCAAAGTTCCACGCAATAGAGTTATTAAATCCTGTGGGTATTGAGCCTATTTGCTCAAGACTTAAAAAGTTTATTAGCTTTATAAAGTTGCTTCTTGTTTGTAATAAAATTTTGAATTGCTCTTCCATAAGTTATTGTTTATTGCACAGGTACTTGTTCTATAAGTCTTTTTATTAATCCTTCTTTAAGTGCATACGCAGATGCGAAGATTTTGTTGAATGTATGTTGTTGAATTATGATATCAATTAAGGTCATTGAGACTATAATCATATCTACTCGTAAAGAAATTAAGCCTGGAACATTTAGTCGTTCTGCTCTTGTTTTTCCTACTAGATTATGATAAATAGCTTCGATATTAACTTGCTCGATGTGTTGACAGTTTTTATCACTTGTGTTATTTTCTTTGGCATCTATCATTTGCACGATAGATTCAAATGCTCCTGAAGCTCCTATAAGGGTGTTGATTTTATGATGTGCTAGGTTTACGAATAATTCTTCGAGGGTTTCTTTAAGGTATTTTCGTAAAGAATGTAGTTGGTTTGTTGGGATGGGATCTTGCTGGTGAAATTCTGCCATAAGTCTTTGCCCACCGATTTCGTAACTTTTTTTCCAAAGGATTTTCTCTTGGTTACAAATAATAAATTCAACGCTACCTCCACCAATGTCCATGATGGCATAGTTATCGTTATGATCACATTCTTCTAAAGTTTGTTTTACTCCTTCGTAGATAAGGTCTGCTTCTAGGTCTCCTGAGATTACTTTAATCTTAATGCCTGTTGTTATAAAATAATTTTCGACAATTTCATCACTGTTTTCCGCATTTCTGAAAGCGCTTGTTGCCGTAGCACAATATTGATGGACTTCGTGTTTGTTCATCAATTCAGAAAAAAACCGAAGGGCTTGCTCTCCTCGTTTGTATGCTTCTGGGGTAATCAAATCTTTCGTGATGCCTCCTTCTCCTATTTTGACAGGAATTCGTTCTTTATGAATGGGCGTAATTATTCCCCCCTCTACTTCTGCTATAAGTAGATGAAAAGTGTTTGTGCCTAAATCTATAACTGCCACTTTTTCCATAAGAGCCCAAAGATATGAAAGCTATTGAGATTAGGGTCTTGTTTTGATATAAAATAGTACAAGGAGTCATGTGATTGTTTATTATTATGAAGAATAATTGGTATTATGGTCGATATAGTTATCGATTATTAATATAAAAATGGGCATGACATACTCACAAATACAAGAAGCTACTGAATATATACAAAAGCAATCTAATGATTTTATACCTGAGCACGGCATAATTTTGGGCACAGGATTGGGTGCTCTGATTAATGATGTTGATGTTAAGTATAGCATCTCATATGAAGATATTCCACACTTTCCTATTGCTACTGTTGAAACACATTCTGGAAAATTGCACTTGGGTACTTTGTCGGGTAAAAACGTGATAGTTATGCAAGGTAGGTTTCATCACTATGAAGGGTATAGTATGAAACAAGTAGTTTTCCCTGTGCAAGTAATGAAGCTATTAGGGATCAAAAAACTTTATGTATCTAATGCTTCTGGAGGGTTAAACCCTAACTATAAAGTATCGGATTTGATGATTATTAAAGACCATATTAATTTACAATATGAAAATCCGCTACGTGGTGCTAATATAGATGAGCTAGGTAGTCGCTTCCCTGATATGAGTGAGCCATATAACTTTGATATGATTACCAAAGCTGAGGAAATAGCTCGTGAGTATAAAATAAAAGTCCATATAGGCGTATATGTAAGTGTGCCAGGTCCAAATCTAGAAACCCGTGCTGAGTACAATTATTTACGCATAATTGGTGGAGATAATGTAGGGATGTCCACAGTGCCAGAAGTAATTGCTGCCGCTCAGATGGAATTACCTACTTTTGCCATTTCGGTGATTACAGATATGGGAATACCTGCTTTGCTCAAGAAAGCAAATATTAGTAATATCATTGCTGCTGCGATGAAAGCAGAACCGGGCATGACTAAGATCATTAGAGAGTTAATTGCTGGGAGTTAATGTGCTTCCAGCCAATTTTTTCCTACTCCTATTCCCACATCCATTGGCACTTCCATCTTAATGGCGTACTTCATAAACTCGGGTACTTTCTCTTCAATGAGACTTAGCTCATCTGGGTGTACGTCAAATACAAGCTCATCATGTACCTGCAATATCATTTTAGATTGTAGCTTTTCTTTTTTCATCCAATCATGGATATTAATCATTGCCAACTTAATCATATCGGCAGCTGAGCCTTGTATAGGTGCATTAATAGCATTTCGCTCGGCGTGATTACGCAGAGTCATGTTCCGAGAGTTGATGTCTCTCAAATAACGTTTTCTACCTAAAATGGTGCTTACATATTCATCATCACGAGCTTCATTTATAACCCTGTCCATATAAGACTTAATGGCAGGAAATTCCTCCCAATATGATTTAATGATTTCTGAAGCTTCTCCACGAGAGATGTTTAAATTTTGAGCTAAACCAAAAGCAGTACTGCCGTATATTAAACCAAAATTCACTTCTTTGGCTTTTCTACGCATATTTGGTTCTACTTCTTCAAGGGGTACTTTAAATACTTTTGCAGCGGTAGTAGCATGAATATCTCTACCATTTTTAAAAGCGTCAATCATACTTTCATCCCCACTAAAGGCTGCCATAATTCTCAATTCTATTTGAGAGTAATCGGCAGAGAACAAAGTATGACCTGCTTTGCTTGGAATAAAAGCTTTGCGAATTTCTCTGCCTCTTTCGGTACGCACAGGGATGTTTTGTAAGTTAGGGTTGTTAGAACTTAACCTTCCTGTAGCGGCTACTGCTTGGTTATAGTCTGTGTGCACATGACCGTCTACTGGACTAATCATTTTGGGCAAAGCATCTACATAAGTGGAACGTAATTTTTGATATTCTCTAAATTTAAGAATTCGATTGGCAATTTCATGTTCTGGAGCAAGTTTAGATAATACTTCTTCTCCAGTGGCATATTGTCCAGTTTTGGTTTTCTTTGCTTTTTCGTCTAGTTTGAGTTCGTCAAATAACACGATGCCCAATTGTTTTGGGGAAGCGATATTAAATTCTTTCCCTGCTATTTTGTAAATTGCTTCTTGCTCTTCTAGTGCATCTTTTTCTAATGTTTTAGATAATTGGGCTAGCGCACTTTTGTCAATACTTACTCCGTTCCTTTCTATTGTTGCCAATACTTTTAATAGCGGGATTTCGATGTTTTCAAAAAGTTCATCTAACTCATTTTCTTTGAGCATTGGTTCAAATACAGCTTTAAGTTGCAGTGTAATATCAGCATCTTCTGCTGCATAGTCTGATACAATTTCTGGGGCAATTTCTGCCATGTTTTTTTGCTTTGCCCCCTTCCCAATTAAACTTGTGATAGAAACTGGTGTATAGTTTAAGAAATTTTCGGCGAGTATATCCATCCCATGTCTTTGGTCTGGGAATAGAAGGTAATGGGCGAGCATTGTATCAAAAAGAGTTCCTTGTACTTCAATGTTGTAGTTCATTAGTACAGAAATATCATATTTTAAGTTTTGACCGATTTTACCGATTGTTTTATCTTCTAAAAGAGGTCTAAACTCTTCAAGGATTTTTTGTGCCTCTATTCTGTCTAAAGGGATAGGAACGTAATAAGCATCACCCGGTTTGTAGCTAAAAGCAATTCCGATTATCTGTGCTTCTATTGTTTTAAGAGAAGTAGTTTCTGTGTCAAAACAAAATTCTTTTTGTAGACCTAAAAAATGAATTAATTCTTTACGAAGTTCGGGAGTATTGATAAAATGGTATTGATGAGGAGTGCTACTTATATTCTTTTTTTCATCAATAATTTCTTCATCTGCGTTGTCTGTTTCTTCAGTAGGTTGGTCAAAAAGAGACATTTGATTATTACTAGCTATTATTTTTTTCTTTGTTGATGGGCTAGGATTTCCGTTTCCAAATACACGATTGATAAGTGTGCGAAATTCCATCTCTTCAAAAATAACTTTTATTTTATCAATGTTTGGCTCATTCAATAATAAGGCATTTTCGTCAAATTCAACAGGTACATCTGTTACAATTGTAGCGAGTCTTTTGGATAAAATTCCTTGCTCACCAAAATTGATTACATTTTCTTTTTGTTTTCCTTTGAGTTGGTCTGCATTGGCAACGAGGTTTTCTACTGTGCTAAATTGCTTTAATAGCTTAATGGCAGTTTTCTTTCCTATTCCAGGGATTCCAGGGATATTATCTACAGCATCTCCTTGTAAGCCAAGTATATCTATTACTTGGTCTACTCGCTCTATCTCCCATTTTTCTAGTGTTTTGGCAACATCATGAATTTCTACTCCCTTACCCATAAAGTTGGGTTTGTATAGAAATATATTTTCGTCTACTAGTTGGCTATAATCTTTGTCAGAGGTCATCATATAAACCTGAAATCCTGCCGCTCCTGCTTTTTTGGCAACTGTACCGATTACATCATCAGCTTCATAGCCAGGTATTTCTAAAATCGGAATGTTGTAAGCTTTGATTAAGTCTTTGATAATTGGTAAGGACAAAGAAATATCTTCAGGTTGAGCATCTCTATTGGCTTTGTAGTCCTTGTATTCTTTGTGTCTAAAGGTTGGCTCTTTGGTGTCAAAGGCAATTCCAATATGTGTAGGCTTCTCTTTTTTAAGTACTTCTAGTAAGGTGTTGGTAAAGCCTAGTACACAGCCTGTGCTAAACCCTTTGGAGTTAATTCTAGGGTTTTTACTAAAAGCAAAGTAAGAACGGTAAATCAATGCAAAGGCATCGAGAAGAAATAGTTTTTTAGTATCTGCCATATTTTTAGACTCGCCTAGTTTTTGAAAATGTTTTATCTAGTTATAAACTATGGCTATGTTTTTGCATATTATGAATATAGGAGAAAATATAGAAGAATGAGAATAATTGTATTGGTATTTATCTTTTTTGGACTAGGTTTTTATGCACAAGCAAATAAATACGACCATTTGGTAGACAAAGGAGCGGAATTTTATAGAAGTAAACATTACACTAAAGCATTAGAAGCACTTAATAAAGCGATAGAAAATGAGTCTCATTTACATGAAAAAAGTATCCCTAAAGCATATTATTATAGAGGCGTCACTTATATCGCTTCCGCTAAAAAAGTAAATATTGACATACAGCATGTGTACTTAAAAGCTGCTCAAGACTTAATAAAATCCAACACTAAAGATAAGTCAGAAAGAGAATGGCAGGGGGTCAGTATGGAAAAATTAAAAGAAATTGAAGGTAAACTAAGCCAAAAAGGATTGGAGCTATACCAGCAATCTGTGGATGGTTCTTCCTTGGTTAATATTAGCACACTACTTGAATATTTTCATGCACTAACATTTATTTCTCCTGATTCATATGTGTATTTTGACTACTTAGGAAACTCTTTTCTGTTAGACAGAGATACGGTAGAAGCGCTTAATAATTTTGAAAAAGCCCAAGAAATTGCCATAGAAAGCGAAGAAATTGACTTTAATATTGCTCATTGTTTTTATCATAGTGCCGTGATTTATGGGCTTAAAAAACACAATTCAAAAAAAGGGTTATCAATTTTAGAAAAAGCGGAAAAATATATTAAAAATGAA
The DNA here is from genome assembly GCA_964511645.1 of uncultured Cytophagales bacterium. Classification (GTDB taxonomy): domain Bacteria; phylum Bacteroidota; class Bacteroidia; order Cytophagales; family JAAEPT01; genus CAZEGV01. The sequence continues at coordinate 18,753 of CAZEGV010000029.1, read as the reverse complement.
TATGCTGATTTGAATAAAAAAGGTTTGGCTTCTGCTAAAAATCAAAAAATGATGAGAGAATATGTGGAGGCTGATGACTTACTAAATAAATTGGAAGTAGAACTTTATGCTAGTAATCATCGATTATCTAAAAAAGGAGAAAATATTTTTAGAAATCATCTAAACACACATCCAGATGATATACAAATTAAGCTTTATTACGCCCTTGCACTAATAGACAACAATAAAAATATGTTAGCATTAGAGGAACTTCATCAATTGATAAAGCTAGATGATAAATTATTTGATGCGTATTATCAGGTTGCCCATATTCATATTACTGAAGGGACACGATACAAGCAATTGGCACAATCTTCTCAAGAAAATGAAGAGATTATAGCCTATAATAAAAAAGGGGATGAGCACTATAAAATGAGCTTGCCTTTTTTGGAAAAAGCATACGATCTCAGCGGAAAAGACAAAACTATTTTTGACACTATTTTGAGCTTAGTGAAAGCAATAGAAGACCAAGAAAGAATTCAAAAATATACCAATCAGTAAATGACGTAATAGAAATTTAGGAATTAGCTTCTTTCTAAAAGAAAAAAAATCGATTTTTATCAAAAAAATCAATTATACTTTGTATACTGAAAGATTATATAAAACTCTATTGAACGGTTGAAGCTAACATTAAAAAAACGAATTACGATTATTTTTAGTGCTTTGGGCATTTTAAGCTTTATGTTTATAATTACATATAGGTATGTAAACAATAAATATCATGAAGCACAAGTTTTAATTATAGAGCATAACCAACTACGTCTCCATCTTAATTCTATACAGCGAGAGATTGAGCACTTAGACTCTACATCTACTAATAAACTCAACATTACGACTAACCTTATTGAATTAGAGTCTGATGTGGAACGATTGTATTACCATTTTTTTTCGAAAAGAGAAAATGACAGTACTCGTCTTGATGATAAACAAGAAGCTTATTTAGGACATAATAATGACGTCCTATTGGTGTATGATATTCGGAAAAGTTATGACGAATTAAAGAAAGATGTAGAAAGTTATGTTTACTTATCATATCATCACAAGAATTTAAAATCGGCAAAAAACAATGCTGAGAGACCATTACTTCATGTTATGAAAAACAGGTCTTCTGTATTATTACAAGTTTTAGATGAAGATTTGGAACAATTAGAACCCTATTATCTCAATAGAATAGACACATGGTTTAGCTTTGAGCGTTATGTTTTATATATTTTCTTTATCATTTTGTTTGTGATTACAGTTTATGCTGGGCTTAATTTATATACAGTTGTTATTTTGCCGATACGTCATTTATATGCTTTTATCAAAACAAAGCAAGGTGAAGGGCTTTTGATAAATCGAAAATATAAGGATGAAATCACTACTTTGATTACGGCAATAGTGAGTAACGAAGAAGAGATAAATGATTTAAGAAAACACCTTAACAAAATCAGTAAAGGTGAATTAGAAATTTCTTTAATCTCAGAAAATCAATTTCGCCCTAAGTTACTCGGTGTAGTTCAAAAATTACAGAAAAATTTATTAGATGCTAGATTAAAATCAGAACATTATAATTGGGTTATAGAGGGGTCAATATTGTTAGACACGGTACTTAATAAAAAATTTGAAACAACAGAACAATTAGTAGAAGAGTTCTTATCTGTTTTGGTCTCATATATTAAAGCAAAGCAGGGAGTGGTCTTTGTGATTGGAGATGCCAAAGAAGAGGAGTTATACTTAGAACCTAAAGGTGTTTATGCATTTGGGGTTAAGAAGAAATTAAAAACCCAGATTCAAAAAGGAGAAGGTCTAGCAGGAGAGGTTTGGCAAGAGAAAAAAACACTTTTCTTTTCGGATGTGCCCGCTTCCCATATGCGGATAAAGTCTGGACTAGGAGATGCTAAGCCTGCGAATCTATTATTAACTCCTGTAATGGCAGGATCAGAGTTTTATGGTGTAATAGAGCTAGGGTTCTTTCGTCAACTACAACACCATGAAATAGAACTAGTAGAAAAAATATCTTCAAACTTAGCAATTGCTCTATCGGGAATAGATATACATAATAAAACTAAAGATTTATTAAAAGCATCACAAGAACTAAGCACCTCCCTTAAGTTAAAAGAACAGGAGTTAGAGTACAACTTTCAAGAGCTTCAAAATGCACATGATGAAACGCAGAGAAGAGAACTCAAAAACGAACGAGAAATCAAAATGCTTGCTGAAAAATATGAGCAAGAACTTAGAGATCTCTCTAAGGAAGAGGAAACCCGACAACAAGAAATAGAAAATCTCAAGAAGGAAATAGAGGAAGCGTCTCTAGATAATGAGACTATTCGTGCCTTGCAAAAAGAAATTGAAGCTTTCGGAACTCAAATCGATGATTTGAAAGAAACTATCAAAATTAAAGACATGAGAATCGAAAAAATGCGTAAAAAAATCCGTAATAGTAAATCCGATACCTAATGAATAAGCAAAATATCAGAGTAGGGGTTGCTGTACTCCTTATTGTTTTCATAGTTTTATCAATGTACCAAATATTTTATGTGACGAATATCTCATCTACTTTGTCTCACCATTTTGGTGACCATGAGGGGTTTGAACAAGTTTACTCAGGAATGACTCGGGTTTTAGATAATTTATGGCTCATTGATGTGGCACAAGTAATTTCTGCTGTATTAGTTATTGTTGGACTGTTTATAGGGCTTCGTGTAAAAGAATTTGATGAAGAATTAAAACATGTTTTTTCAGAAGAAAGAAAAATAGATAGCCTACAATCTAAAATGGTAAATTACGACCTTGAAATAGAACAAGAGAAAAGCCTTATAACTGATTTTGAATTACATAAGGAAGAAATTAAAGATATTTCTAATCATAATGATGAACATTATTATGGAGATTTATTGGGTTACCTTAGTAAAATATTTAAAGCAGGCAGTGGTTTAGCTTATCACTTTGCAGATGACTTACTACATCCTATTGCTTCATATGCTACTCCTCGTATGTATACCGCTTATCCTACTTTTGATTTAGGTGAAGGACTTGTGGGTGAAGTTGGAAAGTCTAGAAACAAAATTGTTGTTAATGACCTGCACTCTGATGAGTTAGAAATAGAAACTGGTTTAGGAAATTCTATTCCTATGCAAGTAGTTATTGTGCCCATCAGAAAAGGAAGGTCGCTTATTGGCGTTCTTGAGTTAGCATTCTTAAAATCGTTGAGTCAAGTAGATATTGAAAAGCTCGAAGAGCTTTGTAAAATGGAAGAAATTAATTAATTCACATTATGTTTAATAAACTGAATATTAATATAAAGATTATTCTCTTAGTCACTACAATTGTTATAATCTCTGTCGTTTCAGATAGTGTTATTTCTTTCTATAGAACAAAAAAAGAGATCCAGAGAAGTTACTTTATTAAACTTCAGATGCTAAGCAGCAATTATCAACATCAAATTGATATTTACTTTGAAGATATTAAAGAAAAGTTAGAGTATGTTTCTTCAGGAGATAAATTTAAAAAAGTATATAAAGAATTGTACTTAAAGCCAATGTCGGTAGAAGCCGATAGCTTGAGAAAGGAGATTGCCGCAAACTATATTGATAGATTTATTAACATTAATAAGTTTAAAGAAATTATACTTATTAATAACCATAGCGATATTATTTATCAAAGTAATGATATCACCCAGCGTGGTCAACATAAGTTCAGAACTTTAGATAACCTCACCGTTGATATCCGCAGGGGAGATTATTATATAAATGCCCCAGTGCGGGAAGGGAAGCATTTTTATAACTATGTATGCTTACCAATACTCCTTGAGGATGATATTGTAATCGGTCAAATCATTTGTAAATTTGAAGCTAGAGATGTTTTTTCTATTCTTAAAATAGATAGCGTTGATATGAAATATGATTTCATAGCGTATAAGAACTATCACCAAGAAATTTATCAGCTTAATAAAGAAAATTACCCTAAAATATATACAGAAGGTGAGGATGATCCAATGTATCAAACATTGGTGAACCCAGAAGTATCTAGTCAAAAAGGAATTTACCTAGATAAACAAAGAGAAAAAGAAATCAAATATCAGTCTCTTTGGACTTACTACAAAAAATTAGGGATAGGCTTACAAGTCCGAACAAAAGAAGTTTATGCCAACCTTGAGACAAGTAAATTCAATATGTACACCGTTATTATTGGTGTAGGGATTATTATTGTTGCTTTAGTTTTGACCATATTATTTACCCAAACTATTACTTACCCTATTCATAAGTTAAGAAAAATATTAGGGCTTGTGAGTATGGGAGTACTTCCTCAAAACATCAACACCAAGCTTAAGGATGAGATTGGTGATATGATTCGATTGATGAATAATATTATTGCTTATCTGAAACGGTCAGCAGTATTTGCCTCGGATATTGGTCAGCAAAAATTTGATTCAGATTATCAACCTATTAGTAATAAAGATATTCTAGGAAAAGCATTACTTGATATGCAAACTAATCTTCAGGAGGTAGATAATGAAGATAACCTTCGTAATTGGGTAACATCAGGAGTAGCACAAATAAGTGAAATTTTACGTAATAGTGATAATATTCATTACTTATCAGATAATGTTCTTAAGTTTTTGTGTAAAACGACATCTTCTCAACAAGGAGCTTTTTACATTGTCAATCATAAAAAAGGCAAAACAGAGATAGAACTTATAGCAGGGTTTGCACATGGTAAAAAGAAACATTTAGAAAAAATATATACTCCTGGTCAGGGTTTAATAGGGCAAGCTTTTTTGGAACAAGACTATATCATACGAACTGAAATTCCTGAAAATTATTTCCAAATCTCTTCTGGTTTGTTAGGCAAGAAAAAACCAAAAACTATTATAATTGCTCCGCTTAAGACTAATAATATCGTTTATGGAATTATTGAATTAGGGTCAATAAAAACATTTGACAGAAATATTTTGGTCTTCCTACAAGAAATTGGGAGCATTGTTTCTCAAACAATTTTTAATATTCGTGTAAACGACCATACTAAACAGTTATTGGATGAGTCTCAGCGAATGAGTGAAGAGCTAAAAGAACAACAAGGTCAATTACAGCAAAGCGCTGATAAAATGACAAAAGCTCAGGTAGAATTGACTAGGTCCAATGAAGCACTAGAGAAAAAAGTAGCAGAGACAAGTGAAGCACAAGACCGTACGAACTCATTACTAGAAAATGCTTCTGAACTGATTATGATTTATGATAAAAAAGGACTTATCACCTATGTCAGCCCTTCAGTTTATCACATAACAGGATATCGTGAGGATGACTTACTTGGAAAAAATGATAAACATTTGATTGAAATGCAATCTGCACTTAAATTTCAAGAAATGTTTCAAGAGTTATTAATGAATAAAATTTCTACTACAACACTTAAAATACAATATTATAAAAAAGACGGTAGTAAAATTTGGCTAGAAGCTACAGGAAGTAATATGTTAAACGTACCATCTATTAAAGGAATTGTGGTCAATTACCAAGATATTACAGAGCAAATAAGAGCAAAAGAAGAAGAGCGTAAAAAAGGTCAAATGCAGGCTTTGTCTGAAAATTCTTTAGATATTATTATTAGAATTGGGACTAAGGATAATAAGATTTATTATGTCAATCCTACTATTAAAAAATACGCAAAACTATTACCTAATCAGTTAATCAATAAAAAAATTGAAGAATCTGGTCTCAATGAACGTATAGTAAAAGACTTAAGTACTATTGTTCAGAAAGTAACAAAAGAAAAAGAAAAAATAAAGATGGAATTAACTTTCCCTACTGACACGGGAGAATTAATTACAGAAGTTAATGGTATTCCTGAATATGGTGCTAATGAAGAAGTAGATTTTGTCTTAGTTGTTTTACATGACATTACAGAAAAGAAAAAGAATTTACTAGAGCTTCGACATTCGACTAATCAAATTAAGGATAGTATCAATTACGCAGAGAATATTCAGCGTGCGATTATTCCAGACAGTACACAGTTACAACAGCAATTTAAAGAATCATTTATCTATTTTCGTCCTAGAGATATAGTAAGCGGAGATTTCCCATGGATGTATACTTATGGAGAGGTTACATTTGTAGCGGCGGTAGATTGTACGGGTCATGGTGTGCCGGGTGCAATGATTTCTTTTGTAGGGTATTTCTTACTTAAAAACATTATAGAAAATCATCCTACACTTAATGCTGGAGAAGTATTAGATCAGTTAGATACCGCCTTAGCAAACACATTCCAAAAAGCAGAAGGAAATGATAGTATCAAAGATGGAATGGATGTGGCGATTTGTAAAATAGACAAATCCAGTAAAACATTAGAATTTGCTGGAGCTCAAAGACCAATGTATTTAGTCAAAAAGAATGGTGTCCTGTATGAAATAAAAGGAAGTAAGTTCCCAATTGGTGGTGGAGATTCATATACTAAAACAGGCTTTGTAAACAATAAAAGTGCTTATGAAGAAGGTGATACCATTTATATCTTTTCTGATGGACTTCCTGATCAGTTTGGTGGCAAGGGGAATCAAAAATTTGGTATTAGAAGAATTCGATCTATTATTGAAAAAGAAGGAAAAGATAATTTAGGTAGATTTGAAAAGCTAATTGATAAACAGCTGGTAGACTGGCAAGGTGATGTTGAGCAAACAGATGATATTTTGTTAATTGGACTTAAATTATTGTGATATCCACTCAAATCCATATTGATTTAATTAAAAACATTCTTTTTCTTCATGAAGGAGATTTTACAGATATTTATGTAGAGTCTTATGTGGAAGAGTTGGAAACAATTTTAGATAAGATTCCAAATGGAACAACAAACCTCAAGAAAAAATCTATATTTTCTTTTGTGGAGTTATTTCAAAATGTAATCCGGCATGGAAAAAAACAGAATCCAGAAAAACCACAGGGGTTAATATTACTTGGCATACAAGAGAATTTCGTATATATTGAATGTTATAATTATATTGAAAGCGAAAATATACCTAAGCTTCTTTCAAGCATTGAGTCAGTCAACCAAATGTCACAAGAGCAATTGAAAGAGGAGTGTATGGACCGACTGTTTAATAAAAAATTTACGGACAAAGGTGGAGCTGGTGTGGGTTTTATTGACATGGCTCGCCGTACTAGGCATAAGATTACTTATGAAACGTTTGCCTTACCTAATGAGCAAACTATTTTTAAGATTGCGGTAAAGTGCAATATTAATCGGAATCAAGACATATAATCTAATGAGTATTTTTACTAAAGTTTTTTAGTTAAAAAACTAAGTGATTCTATACCTAAAAGAGAAATAGCGGACACAATAATTCCTGCTATAAAAACACCTAGAGCAATTGCCATAAAAGCTTGTCTTTTTTTGAAATTAAACAACCACGCGGCAAAAGAACCAGTATAAGCCCCTGTTACAGGTAAAGGAATCATTACAAAAACCATTAATCCCCAAAATCCCCATTTTTCTATACTCTTACCTACTTTTTTTCGAGTACGAGATACAAATCTTTCAAATAATTGTTGGTACCACTCAAGCTTAATAAGGCGAGTATGAAAAGTGTTAAGAAAAAAATAAACAATGGGAAAAGCAATGCAGTTAGCCAATACACAAACAAAATAGGCTACATAAGGATTAACGCCATGTAGCAAAGCATAAGGAATTCCGCCCCTAAGCTCTGCAATTGGCAACATACTTATCCCAATAGATTCTAATATTTCTTCCATTATAAAGTCATGCCATCTAGGTACAAGTCAAAGGTATCTCCTCTTAAACCTAATCGTATAGTCTCTAAGGAAATAGCTTCATTAGTAGCAATATTACCAAGGTTTACGTTTTGTCCACAAAGCTTAATAAAGTATACTTGTTGTGATTTCTGAGGTGCTTCCCAAAGAATTTTTTCAGAAGGTATTTTAGTTAAAATTTCTTCTACTAATCCGCTTCTTACTTCTCCATTTGCTCTAAAGAGTCCTACATTACCCGCCTCTCTAGCTTCACCAATAATCATAGAAGAACCAGCATCTAGTTCAGCTTGCATCATCTGGATCCATTTATATGGTGGAATTATTTTTTCCGCATCTTTAGAACCTACTTCTGAGAGGACAGTAAAATCTTTTGCTAATCGTTGGATATAGTCACACTTCATGTCTTGTGGCATCTCTATAGAACCATCAGAAACTTCACAGTGTGTAAGTTTATACTTGTCTAGTAAACGACGGTAGTCATCAAATTGACCTCTGATGACAAAAGCTTCAAATAAAGTTCCTCCAAAATAAACAGGGATTCCTACTTCTTTGTAGATGTCTAACTTACTTTGTAGATTTTGAGCTACATAAGTAGTCGCCCAACCAAACTTTACAATGTCTATATAGTCACTTCCAGACTCAAGCATACTACTTACTTGCGAACAACTTAACCCTTTGTCCATAATCATGGTTATGCCATTTTTACGAGGTTTTGCTATTCTTTCAGGGATGTGACTTAAGCTATAATTATTGTACATAATTAATTTTTATATTGATCTATAATTTTCATTAGTGCCTTTTGCGTTTCTAATTCTGGAAAAGCTTCAAACAACACTGTGTGATTTTCAAAGTCCAAAATTAACGCATTTTCTAAATAAAGAAAGGCTTCTTTGTAATTACCTGCTAAAATTAAATTAGCAGCTACTCTATATAATAATTCGCCGTCTTGAGAGTTATGTATTAATGCTTCTTGTAATACCTCTGCGGCAGTATCATATTCATACATGTCTGCATATACAATCGATAGATTGATCCATGCGTCTATGTATAGTGGTTCTAAGTCCGTAATTTTTTTATACACTTCAATTGCACTGGTATAATGCCCGATTAAATATTCTGTATCGGCTTTTGTAAACAAGTAAATAATATTTGTTGGGGCAAACTCAAGTGCTTTAGAAGTGTAATGTAAAGCTTCATTCCATTTTTCTAATTCATAGAAACATAAACCAATACCACTTAGTGCAATATGATTGTTGGGCTGTTGAACAATAATTTTTTTGTAATAAGTAATTGCAGATTGATAATCTTCTATTCTTAAATAAGACCCAGCAATATTGATTAGTAAATCGAGATCGCTTCCTTTTTCGTGACGTAATGTTTGGTGAAAAGACTCTAATGCTTCTAAATGTCGATCCAGGCTCATTAGAGAAAGCCCCTTGTTATAATGAGCAGAAGAAAAGTTTTTACTTAAAGCCAAAGCATAATCAAAAGCATCTATCGCTTCTTCGTAAGTATGATTTTTGTCATGTAAAATTCCTAAATTATACCAGGTATGGGTATCAAAAGGATTTTCATCTAAAATAGATTCCAGCGCTTTAATTCCTTTTTCAATATCTTCTTTTGAACCAAAAGAAGAAGCTAACTCAATTAGTATCTCATCGTTTTTAGGATTAAGAACTCTAGCTTGTTGATAGTAATCTAAAGCTTTCTCTACGTCCCCTATGCCATAATAGGCTCTTCCTAATGACAAAAACAAACGGTCTTTATCTTCAAATACTAATGGTTCTATACTTATTAGTAAGTCTATAGCTTCTTGATACTCTTGTTGAGCAATTTTAACATCTGCTAACAATAGAGATGAATCCATTTCTCCAGGTTGGACATTGAGGACACCTTCCAAAATTGTAATTGCTTGACCGTATTCCCCAAGTGCGTACAAAGCATTTGCTTGTTCGTACTTGAGTTCGGTAGAAAAAGGGTGTTGTTCTAAACCTTTTTTTGTTGCGCCTAATGCTTTATTAATTTTGTTAGTCTGGAAGTAGTAAGAAACTACCTCTTCAAAAAATTCTACATCAAAGAAAAAAGGAGTATCATTTTTCAACATTTCTTCAAAACGTTTTGCTGCTGCACCTCTATTGTCTCTGTATTCTGGAGAAATTCCCAATATAATTGTAGTTGATTTGTACTAAAGTACAAGGTTTTAACTGTTAATACTAGTTTTAGTGCTTTCATTTTTTCCACACTATATAGATTTAATGCACTCTATCTCCTCTTAATTCAAAAGATTGTAAAATTTTAGCTTCTAAGTCAAGCATCTCATCAAAACGTTTTTTCACGTATTTTTCTGATGAATATTTTGTAGCCAAGTCCAAAAACAAACGATAATGCCCAGCTTCTGATATCATTAGTTTATGATAAAACTCTTTTAAATTATCATCAGATATATGTAAGGATAATAATCGAAACCGCTCACAACTACGTGCCTCAATCAGCCCTGCAAGTAGAAGTTTTTCAACTAATCTATCATTGTGATTACCACCTTTAATCATTGCCTTAGATAATTGAGAAACATATTCATCTTTTCTCATTCTTGTAAGTGATAGCCCTCTTTTGTCTAGCTCGTTTAGCACCATTTTGAAGTGAGACCATTCTTCGGACACAATTGGCGTTAGCTCTTTTACAACATCTTTATATTCAGGAAAGTTGATGATAATTGATATACAGGTAGAGGTTGCTTTTTGTTCACAATAAGCGTGATCAATTAAAATTTCTTCAATGCTTTTTTCGGCTAACTTTACCCACCTAGGGTCTGTCGCTAATTTTAAACCTAACATATTTATTTGATTTTGTCTTTAAATGCCTTTTTAAATTTCTGAATCTTTGGTTCTATTATATACCTGCAATAAGGTTGTTGAGTATTATTGTTGTAATAGTTTTGATGATGGAGCTCAGCGATATAAAATGATGTGGCTGGAGAGATTTCTGTTACAATAGGCTTATCCCATACTTTAGCTTCAGCTAATGCATCTTTGTACGCTATCGCTTTTTCTTTTTGAATATCATTATGATAAAAAATAACAGAACGGTATTGCGTACCTTTATCGGATCCCTGCTGATTGAGGGTAGTAGGGTCATGTACTGTCCAAAATATTTTTAGCAGAGTGTCGTAAGCTATTTTTGTAGTATCATATGATACTTGGATTATTTCTGCATGACCAGTAAGCCCTGTACAAATATCTTTGTAGCTTGGGTTTTTGGTGCTTCCTCCCATATAACCTGACTCTACTTTTATAACTCCATCTAATAGCTGAAAGGTGGTTTCTACACACCAAAAACAACCTGCTCCAAAGGTGGCAGTATCTATTTTTGTTAAATTAATTTGGCTCTCTTTCATTGTCTCATTTTGGGTAGATTGACAATTTACTAAATTGATTGAAAGAAGTATAATGCGAATGATTTTATACATAACATATTATTCTATTAATATTAACCCGACGGGTTTACATCGTTATTTTATTAGGCTACATATTTTATGTCTTCGTATTTAGAATTTCTTCCTTTTCAACTTTACGGGTCATATAAACACCTAATAAAAGTATGAAACTAAACAATAATATAGTTTGAATAATCGAACTCCAATTAATTTCTTCAGTAATAATTTCATATTCATTTTGTTTTAATTTCCCCGTCCCAAAGGAAAAATCAATAAATCCGTGAACTATAGAAGGAATTAAAATACTTTTTGTTCTTAGCATTAATCCTCCCAAAAACACACCTATTGATATAGCAAGAAATACTTGATGTGTAATTCCCCAAAAATTATCAGGTTCATTAAGAATATTAAGGTAGTGAATGAAACCAAATATTGTTGATGAAATTATGACGCTAAGAAATAAGACATTTTTTCGGCTTTTAAGATAGTTTATAAAAAGAGGGAGTATTGTTCCTCTAAATATCAGTTCTTCTACAACCCCAACTATCATAACAGAAGAAAAAAACATAAAAAGGATATCTAATTCTGTATTTATATACGTATTCCAATTAATTACTAATCCAATTGAGATAAATAAAGAAGGGATTAATAATGATTGTAGATTTTTAATTTTTGTCTTCTTATTAAAGTTATTAAATCTTCTCAGTTTTAACTTCCAAATAACCCATAAGCTCAATGAAATTATGGTTAGTCTTATTGTTATTCCAGCTATTAATTGTGCTTTTAGCTCTGTTACCTCTTGAGCTATTAGATATTCCTTCAAAGGTTTAGATAATTCCAATAGAGCTGCGAACCCAATAAGGTTATATAAAATATATCGTAATTCTTTTTTCATTTAAAAGTTTAAAAATGGAATAATTACCACGGCCGCTAAACGTAGTTACGTTCTGGGTTTTTCATTTTTTTAGTATTTGAAAGATACGTTAAAAAATAGAAAAAATGAATAGAACAGAGCAAAAGATTGCACTTATCTTATAAGATACAAAATCTCGAACTCGGTATGTCAAGCATAGTAAAAATCAAATAAATTCTACCTATAGCCGTATTTGAGGACTAGACAAAAGTAAAAAACTACGTTTAACTTAAATGAGCAAAATCTTCATGACACATTTCCTTTGGTTTTAACTTATGTTCAATTAATTTTAAATCATACAAAGTATCTGTTACTTCGTTAAGCATAGATCTGTTAATTCGGTTATTGGTAGCCCATTTAGTAGAGTCATACCATTTAAGAGCATCCTCCTCTTCTAACTCATAACGGCTAGCAATACTTTTTGTGTCAAAATCTTCTTTCATAAAGTTTTTACAAGACTGATTAATTATTTTTTGTAAAGTTTTAATTTTTTTTGACTGATTAATTAGTACTTCATTACGAGCCACCAAGACAAAACAAGACCAAGGGCTTGGGCAAATATCTATCAATGTCAATTCTCTTTTGTCTACATAAGGTTTCATTGTAAACTTTTCACCAAAGTATAAATCAGTTTCACTATTATGTATAGATTTTATTGCACCAGTAATATCTCCTACAATATTAAACTGACTAGCTTCTACATTCCAATCTCTATTGCGAGCATCCACATGAGCCATCAAGTGAGATCCTGAGCCTCTGCGACTAATTGCATATTGTCCTCCTCTAAAGTCATCCATCTCTTTGCCAGTGTGTTGAGGGTGAGCATGAATACCCCAGACTAAAGGTGAAAGTACATAATTTTGAACAATACGTATATTTAAACCATCTGTAATTGCCCTTACGGCTCCCTCAGTAAGCATGATAGCAATGTCTAACTTATTCTCTTTGAGTGCTTGTGCCATTGCTCCTGTACCGCTAGGTATATCTTGCCATTCGATAGAAATATTTGCGTCAAAAAAACTACCCTCTTCTAAGGCAATGTGCCAAGGAAAATTAAAATGCTCTGGAATTCCTCCTATTCTGAATGTTTGGTTTATCATACTTATTCTACTTCGATTGCTTCAGCGACCTCCTCTACGGCTTCGGCTGTTACTTCTATTCCCTGTATTCTGTCAACATTCGTACCATTCTTTTCTTCATATTCTTTAAAGAGTTCTTTAATAAGCTCTTTTACTTTGTCTTCATGATGATAACGAACATGTCCTAGCACCTCTTTGGCATCTAAATCAAATGACTTTCCATCCTTAGGTTGACCGGCACTAATCCCAATATATCGAGTACGGTTATATCCGCCATAATATGTGAAAGCATAGTAATATTTTGTTGTGTCATTGTATTTTTTCTTATATCGTTTATACGGAATTATTTTCTCATACGCATTGTAATAATAGTCACCATCTTCTTCTATATAATTAAATTGCTGTTGAGCAAATTCTTCTTGTGTGCGGTATTGAGCAGAAAGTCTATCAAGTGACTCATCCTTCATAAGTGCTTCTATCAGTACATATTTTTTTTCAGCTTTTTTATATAAATCATCCAAATGCCCATTAGGTAATTTTTCTCCCTTTCGTAATAAGATAACGGTGGCAGTAGTTTGTAGGTTAATTTCTTTGTCGTCTTTACTTAGCTTTAGAAAAGCTTCGTTTACACTTGGCTCATAGTCCAAGTAACTTTCTAAATTCATTAACGATTTGATAGTGTTTTTCACCTTATTGTAATCAGAAGAATCTTTAGTAATAATGAGATAACGATTTATTTGAGCTATAAAATGTGTATCAACAATAGAACGGTATACACATATTGAATCAATATCAAGTGTGTCTTTACTAGCGTTTCGGATGCCCCAATACAATAAATTGATAAACTTTTTTCCTTGTGTTTTGTGTGTAATTAATGTGGCTAACTGTTTGAAATAAATATTGGCTAACTCTGTACTATCTTTAAATATTTCTACTAAGTCATCCCCGTCATAATCCCCATAAGTCGACATACTATCAGGGAAATTCTCTAAGATAAACTTATAACTCTCTTGCTCAGGTATTTTGCCAAGAGCTGTCAATACTAGGTATTGTTTTGGCAATGTATCACAATAGTTTTTATAAAACTCTTTTAAAAAAGTCACCGTTGTGCTGTCGTAATTTTTAGGGAGAATTTCTATCAAATCAAAATTGTTATTAAGATATTGATTAGTGTCTCTTTTTGTTTCTTCAAAAATTATTTTCTCAATTTTTCGGTTATACGATTCAGAAAACTTGGTATATTCTATAGCACCAGTAGCTTGCTCTTGAAAAAGAGAATCCTCACTATTGAGCCCTGCTAAGACACTGTCAAACTTAGGTTGTAATAAATTAACTGTATCAGCTACATAATCAAGGTTGAATGATTGGTAAAATTGATTAATTATACTGTCAGATGTAGTTTCTGGATATACTGCATGAATTTCATAAATATGCTGTCCTTTCAAGATTAGGTCATATCTCATATCAGTACTTCTCTCGTCAGAAGTGATGATAGATTTACCATGATAAGTAAAATCATCTTTTACAAGCTCTTTCCGAATCGAATCAGAATCTCTGAACCACGATGCGTCATCAATATACCACTGAAATCTATGTTCCATACCCTTGTCGATATAATACAATGGGCGATAACGATTAACGGTAATTCGATAATAAACTGAAGACAATGTATCATGAAAAATATAAGTTTTGGGCTCACGCTTGTACTTACGGTATTTTGTCTCATTTATTAATCCTTTTTTATCATTATTATAACTCCACTCTTCTACAGCTTCCGCCTCAGCATAACCATAGTCATCCACATTTTTAGCCTGATAATAACGACCATAATAGCTACGTTGCTCTCTCTCCCCTCTATAATAACGCCTATCTGTATCATAATAAAAATGTACATTTTCAGTATTAGGTACTTTTACTGTAAAACTATCTGTCTTAGCTGTATACAAATTGTTAGGCATTTGACCTAAAGGTGTAAACTGAAATGAGTCAAAGAAATTACCAACATTGTCTTTATTGCGAATAGTAGCTGATAATGTGTACATTCTATTGCCTCTAATAATTGTTTTGTAATAGACCTTTGTCCCTGTGTATAGGGAAAATCTCCACTCTAAACCATCATAACCATTTTCTGTAAATTCTTTTAACTTTAATATTTTACCATATTTACGTTTTGTTTTGTTTTTGAACTTATACAAGCGAGAAGAATCACTTCTGTACGATATATCATCTTCATAATAAACATAATACTCATTACCACCATCCTTAGCCGATAACAAAGGACCATCATACTGTGTTGTATCTACTTGCTGAGGCAAAGAGATTTTGTACCCTCCAATAGTATCAGTTTTAGTTATCCAATTTTGAGTTTTTTGTTTATAAGAAATATTTTTCCTAGTAAATGAATCAAAAAATGCTTTTGTTTTTTCGGTTCTCTTATCAGACTTATCCCAATAGACTACTTGTGCTAGGGCTAATGATTTTTGTCTTGGATTAACTAAAATTTTATTGTGTGTAATTGTTCCTTTCTTTTTGATATCAAAGCTTATCATAAAAGTTTTTTTCTTTAGTTTTTTAATTTTTGGAGTGTAATAATCTTTATGTATTCCTACTAGTTTTGATACGATTTTTTCGACATTATTTCTGCTTAAGTTAAGAGAGTCATAGGTCATTTTTATAGGCATAAAAAGAAATCCAATTTCTTCTATCATATTCATACGAGCATAAGCAGGAAAACCCTGATAATTAATACGACTAGGGTTTTCTAGCATATTTACGCTATAGCCAGTGAGGCTATCAATAATATTTTTTTGGTTCAACTGATATTTATTGCGTTTTTCGTCAAAAACATTCTCGTTAAAACTACCATCCACCTTTACCTTTTCTACTGTAAATCCTTTTTCTCTCAAGAGAGCCAACACACCATCTTCTCCTGGTAGGTGAGCACAGCCACAAGTATTAAAAGTACTGTACAAATGTCCCAAAGAATCTATAGCATCGGCCATCTTTACATTACGCTTAATGAGTATATGATAATTAAACTCTCTTGTACTTAAAAAATCAGATAATGCACCAATTTTATCTAAGTCCCCATTTTGGTACACATTTAGCATTTCTTCATCCGGATCAAACTCTGATAGGATATCAAAATGCTTGCGATAGTAAGGTAAATCTCGGCCTGCATTTACATGGTCATCAATTGTTTCTAAACCAAAACCGTGCATATCTCTTTTTAGCGCTAAGCTAAACAAATAAGCATCTACAAAATAAGGCATTGGATCTGGTCTACGACCTACTCTGCCAAATACTGAGTTAAGACTTTGCCCCCAAAAACGATTAGTCTTTCCATAACGATAGCTGTAGCTTCTGCTGCTTATTGCTTTCCAGATAGGCGAATTTTTTAGATAGTCTTCTTTTTCGTATTTATACTTATAAGCAAATAATGAATCAGGATGAATCTCCATTGTATATGCTTCACAACTGTTAAAAATATTGAGCATAGTGTCACTAAACTCAAAGCCTCTCTTATCACGAACGTGCATCGTCCCAAAAAGATAAGATGGCTTGGTTAGCCCATTACCAGTAATTGCCCAAAGCAAACTATGGTCATCTTTAGGGTCAAATAGCTCGTCATAAGTAGTTGAATCACCTACTTTTGTCCAATACCGAGCTAATGTGTCAATTTCTATCCCTGATTTATATGTTCGTTCAAATTTGATTTGACCATTCTCATACCAAAATTTGGAAGCTCTATTGACAATTCCTTCTTTGTAAAATTTCTCATACTTTTTTTGTCCAGACTTATAGTATTCTATTTGAGTTGAATCCAATAAATTTTCTGCGTAAAATTCTATTCTTTTTACTTCTCCATTGTCATAGAACCATTTTTTCTCTCCCACCAAACCAAGTGTGTCATAAGTGGCATAACTCATTAATCGTGCATTTTTATAATACCATTTCCATTTTCCGTATCGCCATTCATAGTCATAGGCACCTTCATTTTTAAGAATATTTCCTTTGTAATATTCTTTCCAATAACCAATTAACTCTCCATCGTCATAAAAACCTCTTTGCTTTTCATCTCCATTGTCATAATACCAAATACAAACACTGTCCCTTGTTTCTGTTTTTTTATCAGTAAAAAATCCTTCGTTTTGTAATTGATTATTTTTCATGAAATAATCTTCATACCTCCAAGATCTTCCTTTTTGGATTTCTGTCAATAAACGATAGTATGTGGCTTTCTTTTTAGTAGTGCTATGCCAATCACGGTTATAATAGGTTGTATCACTGGCAGAGGCATAAAAACCTGTGAATAAAAGGAAGAAAATGAGGAGCTTCATGCTAAATTAATTCTAGTAATGTATATTTGATTTATTATCTTTGACTAAAATCGGAAAAAAAATATAGAATCCACAATTAAGATGAAAAAATCAAATCTTATTACCTTAATACTTTCTCTTATTTTGGCTGCTTGTACTGGTACAAAATGCAGTAAAAAAAATAAGCTAGCTAACGAAACAGAAACTTTTTTATCAGAAAAAACCAAAGAAGGTTTGTATCATTATGAAGATGTATCGGCCAGCGATGAAAGTAAAATTGATACAATACTTAATCATTATCAAAATATAGATTTAGAAAATAGAGACAGTACTTTTCTGAAAATATATTATCTCAACTTATACGAGTTGATGTTTATCAAACAAATAGCTAGTCACCAACCTATTGCATACATCACTGATGTAAAAGATTTTTTCACAAAAAAAATCTTTACGATTGATGCAAAATCATATTCAATGAATAGTTTGCGAAAGCAAAAAATAAAACCATTATTTAGCAATCCAAGCTATCTATTACTTATACCTTATGGAGGTTATAGTGATCATTGTTTTGATGGGAAACCTTTTGTCCAACAAGAGTTTAATGAGCAAACAAAGAGTAAATTAATAAGAATTTTGAGTGACAATAAGTTTATTCGTATTAAACCTGCATCTGAGCTAATACTTATTCCTGAATTATTTTTATGGTTCAAAGAAGAGTTTGGAGATACTAGTCAAGTCCGCCAATACATCAATAAACACCGAGAGGAGTTACCAAACAATTATAAAATAGAATACTATCCTTGGAGTTGGAAGGTAAAACTTTAATTAATGAAAAAATCGATTAAAGAGACCTATAAAATTTTTAAGTATCTATTTGTTGTGTCTACAATATTAACCCGACGGATACGAAACGGTATTCGTTTTCATATAAACAGCTTATTCCCCGTTTTTTGTAAAAAATTAAATAACGTTATACATTCATCGGGTTAATGGTTTTATATTCTAAGACCGTTGCAAAACCCTTGTAGTCAATTCTCTCTTTTTATATCCGTTATTTTTACCCAAAGTGAGTTAATAATACAATTATCCCAGGACTCCTGTATATGTTGTAACACATAGCCTCAAGTAGGTTTTGGGTGTGCATTTTTTTAATCCCCTTGTATCGAGCTTCACCACCTCTAATACCAGTTTAACTATAATATGAGTCTAATTTAGATTGAATTGTTTTTTG
>CAZEGV010000028.1:0-37423 GCA_964511645.1 uncultured Cytophagales bacterium | reverse complement strand
GAGTGTTTGACACTAGACAAGACCCTAAGGCTGTTTTATAACATTATTAATTATTCACTCTTCATTGTTTTTTAGAACATATTGCCCCGTTGGTGAGCGTAGGGTACTCTGCTCTGTACTACTTCTTTTCTGGATATAAATTTGACTTTAAAAATTTATCGGTTTCAAGTAGTTCTTTTAAGCTATCATTATTAACAAATTCACAAAAAACAGCCATCTCTTTTTGTTCTGTTTTCATCACCTTTTTGTTCTCAACTTTTCCTATTAACCAAGCATTAAGCTCTCCATACTTTGTTTCAAAAACTACATCTTTAACTCTAAATTTTTTCTTTTTTCTAAAAAAGAAAAAATACACCTTATGAACTATGATATAATTTTCTTCTGCTGAAATAAGCTCAATTTTGGTTAATAAAATCCAAGCTCGAATTAAAGCTAAAGAAAACACAAATACAAAAATTAGTGCAAAAAGAACAGGTGATTCAAATAAGAAATCGGGATTACTATTCATCGAAAAGAGACTTATAACAACGCAAGCAACGAGGTAAAGCCACCTAGGGTCTTCATGATATACTACTTTGCTTCTACTCATTATTTAATTTCTTCTTGTTTGATTTTTATTTCTTGGTCTATTTTTAGATCATGTTTATCTTCTTCTTTAATTCCGTTTAACTTCATTAAATTAGCTACGGATGTATTATGAGTTTTTGCTAAGCCCGATAAAGTATTCCCTTGTTTAACGACAACACTTTCTGTAACAGTATATGTAGGGCTTATTTGAACTAGATTACTCGGTTTAATATCTACTTTCACACCTGCGACAGTTAAACCTATAACACTGGCATCAAGAACCTCCTTAAAGTCCATTCCTGAATCTGTAATTAAGACAATCTTTACAACAGGAGAAACAGAGGATTTCAGAGTATTCCTAAAGGCCTTCCATCCAATTTGACCAGTAGCTACTGCAGGAATAAATTCTGACCCTAAATCAATCCATTTTGCGGTTTCATCACTTATATTTGGGTTTTGATACGCAACAAACCCACTTAAATTACTTGATTTATGTAAATTATCAGACCTTACTCCGATCCCATCTTGTGAAGCATCTATCATTTGAGACATTCCCAATCCTACCTTAGTAATACCATAGGTTAGAACTACAGCACCTCCCATTCCTAACGCTATTCCGCCAGTGGTACCTGATGCCACAATAGTAACAGTTATAACAGCAACCCCTTCGGCTATATTCCAGGCACCCGAAACAAGCTTTTTAGTTTTTGGATCCAAACTATTTTCCACTCTTTTTTTCGCATTAAACAAGTCCAAACCCCATAAAGGAGGCATTAAAGAGCGATGTTCCAACCCTTCCAACTCAACCCCATCAATCAACCTATTCTCACTAAAAGCATAAGTACTATTATAAGGATATTTAGCAGCCAACGGGTCAACCGCAAAAAATCTTCCAGACCTTCTATCGTACATTCTGTACTTGTAATTCACATAACCAGTCTCTGGGTCAAATTCTTGTCCTTGAAACCCATACCTATACCCACTACTAGAGTAACTTCTCCCCGGCATTTCCATTCCAAAAGCGTAGAAATCCGTCCAACTGGCTACAGCAGTAGCAAAGCCCATATAAGCATCTTTTTCTGCCCTAAAGACTACCTGTCGCACATCTATGGGTGTAGGATTGATATTAGTCACAAACAATATCACCTCACCATCAAACACCTCTTTGCTATAAGTAATATGAGCGATATTACCACCCACAGTAGCAGTTGGTAGCACATCACTCAATCTAAAATACTCTACAGTATTCAAATCCAAATTGCCATTCCCCTGCAAAGCACAAACCTTAATCAAAACCTTACTTAAGTAATCCGTAGGCAAAATATCACCAGCATTCAGCCCCAGCTCATCACCCAAAAACAGAATAACATCAGCACTCACCACCGCATCAGCTTTCACTGCTATGGTCGTACCAGTAGTTGTATTCTCAGCCGTAAACGGTACTGGGGCAGCAGGGTTAATAGAGCCAGCAGTAGTTTTAATCCTAGCTACGCTAATCAAGTTTTGCTGACCACCAACATCACCAACCAAACGCTCTTCACCAGACAAAACATTAGTCTTGACACTCGTAAAAGCAGCCATATTTTCATACACCCTCACATCCTGTAGTACCACCCGCACATTACCCAAATGGTCTTTGCATTCATAATACCGATTGCCAACCGTCCTAGTTGCATATTGCACAGGTTTGGCAGTAGTCTCACACTTCCCACTAGTCACCCTATATGGCTGTAAGGGTAAGCCAGCGGTGTAATTACCCGTTTGGCTAGTGATACTTGTACCATCAACGGTATACATATTATCAACAGTGCTCACGTATATTTTACCTCCTTTTGCTCTACGCACAGCTGCTTTTTTTACATACGGTATCACCTGCAATAGGCTAGTTGTACCGTCTGCAATTAGCATCCTGTTGATGCTTGAAGTATTTGTGATGTGATTGGTCTGCACATAGTAAATATAGTCAGCATTTTGGTTATAATCAAATCCTAGTACATCTACAGAAGAACGAGGTGCATAACTATTCACATCAAGAGGTGCAGAAGTATGTACTTGATAATATTCATAATTACCTAAAGATATACCTGTTTGTTTTTCTAAATCATAAATCCTAAAGGCATTAGCAACAACATCAAGGTCATTAATATTCCCCAAACTCTTATTACCCGTTACATATGAAAGAGTCATCGTAGCCCCATCAGGAGATATTTGCATACTCGTAGCTCCTAAAGTAACTGGATAAGCTTCACAATTACCATTTATACATTTTTCACTCTGCACATTATACACCCGATCTGGAGACAAACCATCTTCCGAAACAGAATATTGCATCAAATTAATATTAGTGAGTCCATCGCTATAAAGAGTAGCAAAGAGCTTATTATATTCCTCTCCTCTGTCATCATTATAAGCCGCTAAAGCAATCGCTGAATTACTCTTAAATCCAGAACGAGAATCTACCTCACCTGTCTTCACATTTGTTTTTGTTCTCCTCACCCGATGATAATTATCCTCATCCTTACTCGTATTGATCACAAAATAATTATCATTATTTCCTGATGCTTTAACGATAACAGAAGTCCCATTAGCGTCAGCGGCTACATTATGTACAAGTTTATTGCCTATATAAATTTGCCCTGCATCTGGTGGTTTCACATACAATACCTCACTCGGGATAGGCTTAAACTGGTACACACCAGGGGTTT
This sequence comes from uncultured Cytophagales bacterium, assembly GCA_964511645.1. Taxonomy (GTDB): domain Bacteria; phylum Bacteroidota; class Bacteroidia; order Cytophagales; family JAAEPT01; genus CAZEGV01. The sequence goes on along the minus strand of CAZEGV010000028.1, from coordinate 34,151 downwards.
TCCATAACAGCTGTGCCACAGCATCACCAGTCAGATGATAACGATAAAAATCCAACTTATAATAACCCGACTCAGTAGCCGTATAGATCACCTCTCGGCTGGCAACACCAAGCTGTCTTGCACCAGCTACATCTTCCCCCATCACCAACTCACCATTCACGTACAAGCCCGACATACCGTCTGCTTGCTCTTTAAAGGTATAAGCACCAGCCTCTTTGAGGTATACATAAGTGCTATAATGTGACAAAATATAATCCGCACCCAAGCCCAATTTAGGACTCAACAAACCACTTCTGTTATACAAGTCTTCTACCACCTGACCGTCTGTAGTAGTTGGCATAAGTGATTTTAAAATATCAGGGCTTAGTTGTTGTTCTACCTCATTGGCATTGATTAAACTATTCACTGCCTCCGCATTAAAAATCCCCAAGGAATTACTTCCTTGCCGTCCCCATACCTCGTTATCATTTTCATCAATCACCGATATCCTACCATTTGGTAATAAACTGAAACGGTAGTTAACAGGTCTTTGAGATGAAAATGTAAAAGACTTCCATCTGACTACTCGACCATTCGTATGAATCGTTAAATTCCCATCATCTTGCATCTTTAATACTGTTGCTGTTCTTGGGGATATATGAACACTATTGTCCCAAATTTCATATTTGTCGTTAAGATAAGGGGGCTTATATAAAAACAGATTTCCTGAGTTAGATAACTTCAAATGATAATTTTCATTTCCTAAAAAACCCCAAGTATCTAACTCTCTATTTCCTAAAACGTACTGAGAACCTTTAGAACTTATTTCAGTCTCATTATACAAAGTGTGTCCATATATTGTTTGATAAACTACATCGTCATTCATCATCAATAACTGCCCATCTTGGTACAATACTAATTTGTTTGAGCCTAGTTTATTCGTTATATCATCTATTACATTGCCATACTGGTTACGCATCTGCATCCGACCAGTTTCTGTAATAAACACATGGTGCTTGTCATTGGCATTAACATGCGGAGTATGCCAATATTTCAGTTCTACACTTCCTTTATATACAGCTACTGTACCATCCGTATTGACCGTAAACCTATATTCACCAGCCATCAAACTTTCCCCTTCTTCTAACCTATCGCCTTTATTTAATACTGCCGAGCCAATAACATTATTGACAGGCAAAGGAATATGATTGACCAAAACACCATGCTGGTCACCTTTACCAGAGCAAGGACCTTCAGTATCCGTAGGACTGAGGTAAGTACTAGGGATAATTACAGGTGTAGCACTTTGGTAGTTCCATGCCAATCGCAAGATCACAGGGTGAAAATTAGCATCATTATATTCTAATCTTATTGGGATTCTTTGTGTTAATAAATCAGGGCTAATCACCGCCTCGTAAGCCCTTTGCCAAATCTCAGTAGCAGGCTGATTTGCCACCGACTCAAAAGTCATCTGTTTATCCAAAAGAGAATTTCTTGTCAAGGGTACCCCTTGCTTGTTGAGCCATAATTGAGGAACGTTTTCTGTCCCAAAAGTATGGTCAGTATAGATGATTATATTAATCGGGTTGCCATCATTGGCTGGCATATCCAAATAACCTGTATACCGTGCTGCTATTTGTGACAAGTTTTTATCATAAAAATTCCATACATGGTCTATTTGCTCTTCTACTCTTGCCACCTCTGGGTAGCCAGCCGTAGAGAGCGTGTTTTGAAAATATTCTGCCAGTAAACCATGCTCTTTATAGTTGATTGTAAGGGGAGCATTGGCTGGTAATGAAGGTGTAGTTTGCCCATGAGTCAATACAGCACTAGGTACTAATTGTTTCTGTACATTGCCATAAGACCATTTTAATGATAAATCCCGAGCTACAGTACTGCCTACTGGTTGTATATAGTTATATTCCATACGGATATGGTGCATACCTTTACTCAGGGCAAATATCTTTTGGCGCTCTTGACCAGTATTCCACCAATAACTCCCCATCAGGTAGTTGGCATTAGCACCATTATAAGGACTCATTACATCTATCGCCAAAAACCCAGCTCCTTTCACATAAAAAGTATAATCTCCATCTTCAGGGACTTCTATCCAACCTTCATACCTCACCGCAAAACTTTGTGCATCAGTCCCTGCTGGCAAATTATTATTGTCCCAATCATCATTAACCCCACCCGAGTTGTCTATGTCTTGTGCAAAGCCCATATCTGACCAGTTTTTATTCCAGATATCTATTTGTTGACTTATATTATAAAAACGCCTTTCTAAACCTGGGTTAAAATTATCCCCCTGTATATTGGCATAAGCAGGTGTCTGAATCTGACAAATAGCTACTTCATCTGGCACCATAAAACGCAAAACCTCTTCATTGTCTTGGTTTTCGGCGACAGCCACATTGCTCCCTAAACTCACCTCACTGTCAAACTGGTGATTTTCTATAACATTCCCCTGTGCATCAAACTCCCACGATAAGCCCCCTTGATTGTCTTGCCCCTCGGTAGGTACTAGCCAAGTACTCAGCTCTGTTTGTATGGTTTTGTTGAGGTCACAAGTTTGTAAATTGTCTTTTGAAAAATAATGTTGCAAAGGAAATGCATTAAAAACTGACACTGATAAAGCAGTAAGTATTTGCACATTTACAGGGTCTTGCAACAAATTGTCATCAATCAGAATTACATCTCCCGTTACACTCATTGCCAAGTCTTGACTAGCTCTGTTTTCTCTAGATTTTATTGGCACAGATGTACCTGTTTCAAGGTTTAATGCGTATAAACTTTTTCCAGAGATATCTGTCGTATAGTAAAGATTATGGTTGTCCTTAAACACAATATGCTTCACAAAATCTTGAGAACCCGCTAAACCATTGTCATATTTTACAGCATGAGACAGTGCCCCTGTTGCCAAATCCACATCCAGCACAAATACATGATTTTCTTTATTGGCTATGGCTAGTTTAGTGCCGTCAGGAGAGAATACCATCTCTTCAGTCTGCCACTGCGAAAAATTATTGTCTGCTATCACATAACGCTCATAAGGAGTTGAAAACCCTTCACTAGTCACATCTACTGTGTAAATACGGCCTACATCTCCGTCCTTTCTATACAAGAAAATTCTGCTATTTCCATCAGCATACACCACAGGTGTGATTTTTGTGAAGTCAGTCAGGTTAGCTCCTGTCAAGTCAACTTGCGCAATACTACCATTAAGCTGTTTGATTACAGGTGCATCCGATACTCTAGCACTTACTTGCAGGTATTTAAAGTCTGTCCCCTCAGAATAAATTAAATAATAATCATTTTCTATTGATGGATGTGGCAAGAAAAAAGGTTTTCCATAACGCAATCCAGTGGGTAAAGAGAGTGTAGCGTAGTTACTGAATTTTTCATTAAAAATATGTAACACATTATTGAGGTTATAGGCAGCCGCAATCTTGATGTTATTGTCCGCATCTAACCACTGAGCTGTACCCCGCCAAGCCTTTTGGTCAAAGTAAAGTTCATATTGTTTATAGACATTATCAGGCAAAACATCTACTACCTGTAAGTTTTTACTAGTAGCCATGAGCAACCTAGATCTAGCAGATGCCGTGTTAGAATAATTATGGATACTGGTATTAAAACGGTCTTTGTAGGTATCATAAGTCGCTACTACCAAGTTTTCGGGTCTGTACAAGCCCACTCGGTCCGAACCATAAATAGGGTATTCTTTCAGTCGGTATTCTGTTTTTTCGCTATTGCCAATTACCGTGTACTGCTTGTCATAAATCGCCATCACATTACCACTGGCATCACATACATAATAAGTACCTTTTTCTATCTTACCATTAATAATTTCTTCTTTGGCTACCCGTATACCCATTGCATCGTACTCAAAACGAATGTCTTCTAATAATACCGTAGTATTTCCTTTTTCATACTTGCGGATGTTTTTTACCTTGTTCAGTACATTCCAAGAGATTGCTAATCCCTCACTGATGTCTCTTATCAGGTTGCCTTCTGCATCATAATTATAATTGCTAATCACCTGACTTTCTAGGTCATTTCCATAGCGACTATTGATTGTTAAGTCTGTAATATGACGGAGCTTATTATTCAACAAACGACCATTGGCAGCTTTGTTATAAGCATATACCATATTGTCCATGCTCAAACTGGTAGTGCCATTGTCTACATTGTGCACATAACCGTTACGAGCCAAGTGGGTGATATTACCATTATAGTCATAACTGTATTTACTGTCATATTCATTCATCTGCTGCCCTTCTTGTGCTTGTTTACTCTGCCAAGCACCATTTTCAAAGGTTGAGAAATCAGCATTTTTAATCCTGTTTAGTTTATCATAACGATAAAAATAAGTGTGTAATGGCAGTTGATAAATACCGTCTATTTTTCTTTTTGTAGTAGATTGTCCTGCTCGAGTATTACTTACCCAATAAGCGATATTACCATTGTATAAACTGTTTCTGCTTTTCGTTAAGCCACCTGTAGTATAAGGGTCATAAATGGCTTGTTTTCCTAAGCCTGTATTAGAGCGGGTATAGTCGCCGTCATAATACCCCAATTCCATTCCGAACTCATCTTTTAAGAAGCCTGCATCTGCAAGACCATCATGCCCTGGGTCGGCAGTAGGGGATAGTTCTGGTTGGTTAATTGCCTTTAGGTACCCTTCAATGGTGTATACATAATCACTTCCTTGTATTTTATCATGCCCAATTTCTTTTCTGGCTAGTGGTCCATGTTCATAATAATCATAATGGGCTTCGGTGTTCCACACAAGTCCATCAATAGAAGTTTCTGTTAGTATAATGCGGTTGTCTTCATCATAGTCATAGCGGTGCATAAATTGCTCTTGGGTATTTTCTTGATAAATCACCTTGTTCACATTTCCACTGACTAGGTCATACTGGTAACGAATGGTTTTCCTGCCTATTTCTGGCAAAGATTGTATCAGCCATTCTACATTGCCATGTGGGTCATAACTATAATAGGTATGCAGTTGGTCGCCTTTAGTATTAAAATCCCCGTCAGGGTCTCTCATCACGTGACTAATTCTATTACGAAGGTGGGTTTGGACTTTTCCTCTACAAGTAATCCCTTGCACGGCTCTAGTATAAGTAGTGCGATGTACTTCTGTTACATAAACAGCAGTATTACTAGTTCTGCAACTTGTCTGCTCACAATTAATCACATTATTATAAGGAAAGTCTTGTGATTGCCATAACTGATCAATGACTTGAAAATCATCACTGGCTTGTTGGCTACTTTGACCGTCAAAATCTAAGAAAGCAGGAACAAAACCGTGTAATTCCCCCACTTCAATGATTCTTCCTAATCGATCGTAACTTGTATAAGAATAATCGCCTAAGTCTTTTTGTGCTGCGTCTTGACTCAATACCAATTGCCCTGCTGCATTGTACCAAAATCGGGTTGTATGCCCATCTGGTGTGCTCTGTCTCACCAATTGTTTGATACTATTGTACACATATCGGGTAGATAACTGATGAACTGGGTCATTAGTAAAATTATCTAAGTCATCATCGGCTCTCAATACTTGTAAAGCTGATACTTCTGGGTTGGTTAAAAAATCTACTCCTTCTGGCGGTACTGTTTGAGTGAGATTACCCGCTCGGTCATAATAGTACAAAGTATAATGATGATAGCCTAAATTATAACTATAACTCAACTGATCATCTACTTTATTCATACAAGATGATTCATATTCATCTGCTAAGTTTTGAGTTGTTATCTCTAAACAGTTCGCCAGATAATCATCTTCTCGGGTATCTATATAGTTTTGTCGTTCTTCTTCACAGGGTTCAAAAATCCTGTCTTCAAAGGCTATACTAGCTACTTCTTCTGTGACAATTGTTTCCTGAAAAGGATTGAGCCATTTCATACAAAGGGCACAGTCTGGCACTGGTGCACAGTCATAATCAATGTCATTGGTCTTGAGGCTAAAATTGGTGATGCGGACTGTTGCGAATAGTTGACTAGAGATAGTTTCGCAGTCAAAACAGTCTGCTGATCTGCTTTCAGGTGCTGTATACGTCCCTACAAGAAGCCAAGCTCCCCATTGCCCAGCATCCTGAGGGTTTAGCCCACCTTGTACCCAGTTTTTAGCACTGTACTCATTGCCATTATAATGTACATGAGTACCTGCTGTATAAACGCTAGCTACATTCCACCCTGGCAATACTCCTTGGGGAAGGATCAGTTCCCAATCATTTGAAACATCTGGTGCAGTGCCTTGGGCATTCACATACCACCGAGCTTTATATTCCTGATTATTGAATTGCACAGAAGTAGTTGCTGGATAAAAAGTATTCACATTCCACTCTGGTAAAGTACCATTTGTTTCTACTACCGCTTCCCAATCAGCAAATGCATCTGGGGTGGCGCTATTAGCATTAATCATTGTTTTGGCTTTGTAAGTAATCCCATTGTACCTCACGTGAATGCCTGTGACATAAGATTCAGAAGGTGACCAATACCGATAACTTGCTGTAAAGGTGGCATAAATACTTTTGATATTCTCTCCGTTCAAGTGTTCATCGTCTAATGTAAAACTACTAATAGCCACCGCATCTTTAATTATATTAGATTTAACAATCTTATCTGTCCCATTATTATAAACGGCATGTAAGGCTACTTTTATGCCCTTGTCATAATCTATCGATTTAGTATTAAGGGAGGTGTTACTAGGGTCATGCTCAAAACTAGCACTCAACTTATAATTACGGTCTTCTAAATTAAGATTCTTAAAACTTACATCTTCCCCTTGAAGCCCATAAGTAGTTTGATACAAACCTAAGTATTCGTCTACAAGATTATCATTGTCAAAAGTAGCCGAGGCAGCGTGAAGAGGACTGCAAGTACTAATGCCTGCTAAAGAGCTTGCAGTGATATCAGCACAAAACAACTCTGTACCAAGGATAGGGGTAGATGAAGTATTACTGTTGATTAAAGAAGAAGTATAACTTTCTTCAAAATCATGAATAGTATATGATTTCAAACCGTAATGATGCAGTTCTCCTGATAGAAATCTAGTGTGGTTAGATGCCTTATCGATAACTACCAGCGGTTTAAAATCATTAACTTCACTTTTGGTATCCATTTTAAGATCTCGTAATAAAAAGGTCTCTGGTTGAGAAGTTCCTCTTTTATTTAATGGGTCTATTAATAGTGATAATTGATCCACCTCTTCATACCTAATAGCACCAACCTCTTCCGCTAAACTAAACTGAACAGTTTGCCAGCCTTGACTACCATCTGTTACTGCAACATATCTGGCATACTTATTTATATTATCGTTATAATCAGTCGTACTGTGGTCATTTTTTTGAGCGTATAATTCTAACTCTACAGCACCAGTAGTTTCTTGGTAAATATCCATTGTAAACACCGCCGTTCTATGATAAGGGTGAATATCAAACCCAACACCATCATTTAGCACTAAAGTTATTGGCATTTCTATAAATGCACTTCGATCAGTAGATACAATAGGACGTATATACTTAAAAGCAGTAGATGGGGAAAATGTAGTCAACAATTTAGATTCTCCTTGAGCAAGTAAATCACCGATACTAGCTTGTTCCCGAAAAATAAAATGAGCACCACCACCTAACCGTAGCTCAAACCAATGTTTCTTGACATCTAAATCATTCTTATCACTTGATCCAGGCAAGTTTTCTAAAGAATAAGCAAATTGAGGTCCAAAACCTACGGATACCTGTCCTGTTACACAATCAAGAATTTCAGGAGTCAATAGACCTACTCTTTTAATACCATCAGTGGCTGCATCGTAAGTAACAAGCACATTAAATTTAACATCAAGGCCTTCAATATTTTCAGTATACGTCTTATCTACTGTCTGTTCTGCTATAAATGCATTTTTCACCTCAGCATATACAAATGGGAAATACACCTCTTCTATATGCTTTTCTAATGCAGCTTCAAACTTGCTTGGGTGATATTTACTTGAAGTCGGGTTTGCTCCCCCCAACGGGATATACCCATAAGGACAAACGACCTCAGCATTATTAGTAGTTATTGTAGCCAAAGAAATGCTTAAAGGATTTATAGCTACAGGGTTAAGGGTATTTACCGTAGCATTAGTTGCTGTCAAAAAATCAACAGTTCCCTCTGCTGCTACAGTATAAGTATTGTCTCTATTTTTATAACTAATATGTGCTAAGTCTGACCTCCACAAATGCAAAACTGGATTAACGGATGTAATATCTGCTTGAGCATAAAGCAAGCCCTTGGCATTAATCGATGCTGCTAAAACCTTTAACGCTTGTTTCTCATTGCGATAACCTGTGCTAACATAAGCGGTAGCCACTGCCAACTCATCATCGGCACCTATGTTTTTCACTAAAAACAACTTGAGGTAATCTGCTTTTTCATCAGCTGTGTTGGCGGTCAAAGAGCCTGTCAATACTTCTGAAAATTGAGAACGAGAGACATTCAAAGCTTCAGTAGGTACTTGCTGTAAATGAGCTAAATCAATTTCGGTGCGGTAAGCATCTGTACACAATATATTAGGGTTGGTGGTGGCAGTAATATACCCACCTTCTGCATAAGCTAGTTTTACTAAATCCTGCTCTACATTAAACGATAAAGCATTAAAATTAGGGAAGTCACAATGGGCTATACTCGCATTTGTACTCGACAGAGTATTAAAAAGTGCTAAGCTATAACGCAGTTTTGCATTCCCAAATGTTCTGTTTGAAATACTGGCATCATAAATGGCAAAATTAATTTCATAAAACTCATCATCTAAATTCAACTTACTCACACCTGGGTCCCATACTACATTGGCAACAACTACAATGCTTTTGGCTTCACCATTTATAAGTATGCCAAAGGTTTTGCTGTACTGGGTTACTTTGGTGGTAGTTGGATTAAGTGACCCTGGGTAATGCTGCATCACCTCCCACTGAGTAAAACCGTTGTCTGCTAAGCTATTGGTGTATACACGGTGCTGAAAGGCTTTTTTCCAACTCTCTTCTACAAAAGCAATGATGTCAGTAGACACTTCCTCTTCGCTTCCTGCATGTTGATACAGTGTACTTGTTACTGGTATTGTCAAGTCAGTTAAAACAGGTTTAAACTCAACTCCATGCAAAAATGCTTGCTCAAATGCTTTTTGATTATTAATCATTTGACTGATTAGAATTTCTTTTTCTGCCGCTGTTAAGTCCTCAGAAAATGTTTCGGTATTTTCCAAATAGTCCATCTGACATTGGTCCTTACACTGACCCTTCATTTCCATTACATAACAGGCTCTTTTACTAAGTCCTTGACTAAGATTTCCATCAGTAAATAAGTCACTAAAACTTAACCAACCTGGGTCCAAATCAGTAATGTCTCTTTGTAAACTTTCATCTAAATAAAGGTCGTACTGACCTTGAGCATTGATATGCTGATTAGCAGCTGTTACAAAGTCATCAATGGCGGCATCAAAATGTGTAGCACTATTGCAGCCTTCTTCACAGGCAGTAATGATTTGCCCGATTATTGGGTCAGTACCTGTACTTGTACCTGTATTAAAATTGAATAGCTGTGCAGTTTTACAAGTCTTTGTTATCGCATCACTTAAAGAGGATGCAACTTTTTTATCAAAGTCTTGAAGTCCACCGTTTACAAACTCCCCATTGGCAGGGTTAATAAAATTATCTGTAAAATGAATCATCACAGCTGTTAAGTTACCCAACTTAACAGCTGCTTGATTGTCATTGCTTAAATCTTCTTCAGCACTTGTAGGTAATTCCAAATAAAGTGTTGAAAAATCTTGGTTTGTAGGTTCATTAGTATGCCAAATTTTTAGTGCGTCATATCCTTGACATTCCTGAAAAACACTTGTTTGAGGAATTAATTCTAATCCTCTTGTGGGATGAACCCAGCTAAGAGATAAATTTGCAGCCCCTCCTCCTTCGTAATAATGGACTTCTATACCGTGTATACCTTCCGTTAAATGAATTTGAGAAGATGAAAAGGTAACGTCACTATTGTTAGTCCATGAATCTCTAATCCCATTGCTCATCAATTGTTGTTGGCCATCTATATATAACCTCACACCATCGTCCACCGTGAACTTAAAAGTATAATTCCCCGCTTCTGTGATAGACAACCGTCCTCTATAACTAGCCGAGAAGTTATTATTTCCTAATGAATTAGAGGGGCTACCCGAACCGTAACTCAAATTACTAACTCCTACTATAGCTGATGCTTTTTTCTGACTGCGGTTAGTCGGGTCTGTACCTGCAAAAAAAGATGCCGAAAACCCACTGGCTGGTGCTACACATTGTAACACCTCTATCAAAACATCAAAGTCTTGGCTGTAGTTATAAAAAACCTCATTTTCTGTTATTAAATCACTATTAACCTCTAGCTCATCGCTTGTCTCTTTTCCTTTTTCGGAAAGTAAGATGTTAACTTCTAAAGCTGACTTGGCATCCGTATAACATTGAGATAAACTCAAACAACCCACAGAGGACTCTAAAGAGGATAAATAAGTAGCTAAACTGCTTTGATTACCGTAGTAAGCATTAGATAACAAGCCAACTCCTTGGTTACGCATCTTGTCTTTATACAAGTTAGTGCCAGACCCAATTGTTTGGCTCTGCTCCAACTCTACCAACTCATAAACTAAGTCTGTAAATGTTTGAAAACCTGTACCTTGCTTAAACTCTGAGGGGCTCTGCTCATTACAATAGTCAGGAACCTCACCACAAGGGAACTCATTTTCTACATCTAGTAGAAACGGCCCACAATAGTTATGCTCTGCTGTCCATTGTTCAGCATTTTGGGACAAGTGTTTAGTATAGGCTTCTAAATAGCTTTGTTTACCTTCACCGTTATTGGTTAGCACATTATTATTAACACGAATTGTTTTGACAATTTTATAAGTACCAGTAGGTAAACTAATACTTACCCCATCATTATTTAATACGAAAATTTGATCCCTTTTCCAGTTTAACTCTGGGCTATTAAGGGTATAAACTAATTCTTCATTACAGGTATACCCAACATCAGGAACTCCCGATATGTTTGGGATTTGTTCATTAGTAGTAGCTAAGTCATGTAACAAAGTTCCAGTCATTTTATAACTGATTTCAGGTTTTTCAGTATTCGTGATTTTTACTTCAATAGTATAGTCACAAGTCTCGCAAAAGCTTATTTTTTCATGATTAGCATCCAAGCCTAAGTTACGCTTAAAAGTAGAGGGACGAATATTATAGTTGAACAAAACAACAAGTGGAGTAGGGGCAGGGTTAACTATAGTCCCATCTTCTACCGAGACATTACTCCCCTGCAAAAACGTTCCCGCAAGCACCTTATCACTAACAGTAAAAACTTCTTCATTCCCTATATTATCAAGATTGTCTAAATCACTTCCGTCCAAACACGTTGCAATTACCTGCCCAGACTTATTAATATAACTAATAGAAACAACATTATTAGGGTCTACATTAATCGTTTTATACACAGAGCCTGAATCTGCTACTGGGTTTTCACTACCAAAAACTCTATCTAATTCATCTGCTGACACATCTGCATAATAAACCAATACATTTTTACTTTCAGCATCTTGAGTCGGGTCCTTTAAACTCATTACCTCTCCTGGTCCTGATTGCTGTTTGACCCTACCTGTAGCATCATTATAATACAACATTCTTGTATAGGGAAACCCTTTGGCATCAGGTACATAGTCTCCCATTAAGCCCAATTGATTTTGGTCTGAATAATATGAATTAGGTGTTCCTTGGTCACTTGTGCCTAAGGGTGAACCATTAGGGTAAATTGTAGGGTCAGCATCAAAATCCTTGGCTGAAAAATTATCTCCAGTTTGATTCAGTAATAAATCAGGTTTATAACCCAACTTATTATCATTAATAGGTGAGGGTAAAGTAGTAAATGAGGGACGGGCACTATAGTCATAAACAGTTTGCCCAGCTATTACTTGTTCTTTTGAAAACAACTTAGTTTGGCTTTGTTGTACTTGGTTTAGCCCATTGGCATAAGTCATCGTTTCGGATTGTCGGCTACCTTCTGTTAACACTTTGCCATAAATCCAGTTGATTGCTTCATTAAATTGATAATAATAAAACAAACCACCGTCTATAGGTTTAGCATCGGTAGATAATGGGTTTAACACTAAATTACCCGCTGGGTCAGCCCTTCTGTCAAAGATACTGAGTCCATCAGTATATAAACTACTGGCATTAATGTCTACTTCGTTCCAAATACCGTAATTCCTGAAATCTGAACGACCACCAGGGTAATAATCCCCAATCAATCGCACACGCCAAACATAATATCCAGTACCCTCTGCTAAGGTCATTTCATAAAAAGGGTCCTCAGTATTCGATACCTCTACTTCCAAAATAGGGGCTCTGAACCACTCTATCTGATCATTAAAATCAAAACCATCACTTCCGTTGGACATCAACCCAGCTTCTAACTTATACACCTGCACATCATAATGAGTGAAATGTGTATTCAATGGTTTTGCCCACTCAAAACGAACCTTACTCACCTCATTACTACTTACACAAGCTTCACATGGCTTCACTACAAACGTACTTGTACTGATTTTTATAGGTGTATTACCTAATTTTACATCATAACGATGGTCTAACAACAGCTCTGCTGATAAATGAATTTGAGATAAAATAGCCGTTGGATCTGCATTAAAAATCCCTGATTGAGCAAAATTAATTGGATTATTTAAACTTATCCTTACCTCATCTACCGCTTCATAATACTGATCAATATCTATCAATGCGGTCTGAATTGCCTGATTAGTCCCCAAACTTAAAGCAACTGTTCCTGTATGCAATACCGTAGAAACCCCATCCTCTGTGTCTATTAACTCTACTTTTAAGTGGATGCCATAAGACCAATTATTATCCCCTCCACCCAAACTCTTGCTATACAAATTGTGAATCGAACCTGTATTGATATCAAACTTTAACTCTGCCTTGTTTAACGAAGCGTTTTGACTCAACACCTGAGGCTTGGTCACAACAAAAGTTCCAACTACAGGGTTCGTTTGGGCATCAAGATTGGATAATGATACCCCATCAATGCCAAGTTGAGCACTTAACTGATGTACTGAAAATAACAGCGTAAAAAAGAAAATGAAATGCTTCATGTTATATATATTTACTATTTATCAGAATTAATACCTCTTAAATCTGAAACTTCAAAACTTTTATATTTGGGGTATAATACCCCTTTAGTGTAAATAAGGTCTAATGCTTTAGAAAAAGGTATCTTATTAGTAGTGGAATAAGCCTTATAAATATATAATGTTTTAGTCGCATCCTTCCCGTTTCTATACGCAATAATTTCTCCTGAAATGAGGCGTTTCTTTTCAGGATTAAAAATTATTTTTACTTTCTCTTTACTCTGTCCATCAATAAATAAAACCATAGAGAGACTAAGCCTTCCATTATTAAGTTTTTCACATTCAAATTGATAGCCTAACCCTACAATACTATCATAAGGAATTAAATACGATTGAGTGCTTAAACCATAATTGGTTTTTGTTTTTGGATTATCTCGGATTAAAATTTGTCGATTAGATTCAGAAATTACAATCTGAACCTTTAAATCTTGACATATTGTTATATATGGATTTTTATATTGTGTGATAGTAGGACTATCCCAAACTTCATTAAATATGGGTTCAGTCGTACCGTCCTGATCTATTGTCTGAATAGTAAAAGATTGATACAATACTTCTTTGTCATAAGCCTTCATTGTGCTTACCAATTGCTCATATGATTTCTCACAATTTTGAGCAAACAGTGTTGTTTTTAGACCCAAAATAAATAATATATAAATTGATGCTTTCATTATTCTTTATTTACTCAATGCTATTTTAGTTGTAAATCTACACGTTGTACACCTTGAGTATTATACTGTGTTTCTGAAATAGTTTTTACACCATTTACAGTTTCTTTAAGTTTACGAACCAATAAACCTTCTGAATTGTATTGATAAATCATGGCATAATGTTGGTCATCTAATACTGCAATGAGTCGCTGAGCCTTATCATAAACATAACAAACCATCTCAGATTCCATCGGTTGAATACGGAAATCATCAAAAACAACTTTTTCATTATACTCAGGCGACACCAATAGTGACACTTCTTGTACACCTTCTAGTCCAGCTATCATTGAAGGACTAAATAAAGCTTCATAAAGTTGCCATTCCCCACCAGATGAAACACGCTGCATCACTACCGAAACATCACCTATATGAGTGGTTAAAAACTCTTTAAGGGCATCTGGGTTTCCTGTGTTTTTGACCCAAATTCTTGCCATAACACCTTCTGAAGACATTTGTTCACTTATGACAAGTTGAGCAACAGGAAACTGACTACCATTTTTTGCCAAAATAGCATATTTACCAGTATGAGCATCACTACTTATCAAAGTCCCAAGCCCTGACTTATAAGCTAATCCATCTTCAAAATACGTTTTTCCACTAGCTTTATATGTACGTTCAAAGGATGTATAAGCAACAGTATGGTCTTCTGCATTTTGAGCGACAAGTACTGGTAAAGTACCATTATAACCATATTTGGAAGTACTAAATACTCCAAGAATATTAACATCTTCCGTTGGCTCACCATTAGGCGTATAAAGTAAGGTGTTAGATGTATTTACCCACTGTGTTTCATTATTGTTATCAATATTGTCCCAATCAAACATCGTCAATGTAAATGTGCCAGCGGCATAATTTTTTGTAGCGTGATCAATAGATTTTCTAAACACATATTGTGCGTCTGGACGCCAATTTCCTTTTCGACCTGTTTCATAGTCATTTAGGAAAGTATTGGCGATAGTAATTGTAGGATAGAAATCATCTGAATAATCCCAATCTTGTGAGAAGGTGCTCGCTGAAGCTGCTATAACTCTATCTAGCCTTTTCTTTGCTACTATTTGCTCTATATCACCACAGATACTGAAACATGTAAATGGATAAACTGTAGGACAAGTGGTTTGCTTAAATACAATAGTACCTGAATTCGTGTTATACAGGAATTTCCCTACCGCCTCTGTAAAAGGCTTAGTTTCCGTACCGCTTGCGTCTACAAGGGGGAACTCACCCATACAATCACAAATACCATGGCACTCTAACTGTGCATTACCAGTATAGCTAGCAGTAGCCTCGTGAGGATTGTCCTCATTAAAGGAATTGGAGACTTGTACACTTACTTCATGGCTACCACAGTCTTGGTAAACATGCTTTTCTATCGGACTGCCATTTTCTATAACCGTACCATCACCAAAATCCCAACGGTATTTTGTAATCGCTATCACTTCTCTACCCGCAGGAGGAATAGGGGGGACTGCCGTAAAAGTCACTTCCTTACTCGGGCATTGTGTAGGGTTTGTGATTTCGATAGATGCTGTAGCTGGACGGCAGTCTAATACTTTCACAATTAGCTCACGCTTTTCATAAAACCCACCTGACCCTAATTCTTTTCGTGTTTCTAGCACTACCGTATAATCTCCAGGAGAATCAAAAGAATAATCTAACGATGACCTATGAGATATTGCAGTTCTACCACCATTTGGTAGCCAAACAGCCCAATCATAAGATGTTTGACCATT
Source organism: uncultured Cytophagales bacterium (assembly GCA_964511645.1). Classification (GTDB taxonomy): domain Bacteria; phylum Bacteroidota; class Bacteroidia; order Cytophagales; family JAAEPT01; genus CAZEGV01. Next base: position 18,519 of record CAZEGV010000028.1, on the reverse strand, counting down.
CCCACAGTCATTGTTTCCAATTGCATCTACCGCAGTAAAACTTACCGGGACTGGACTCCCCTCCCAACAAGGAAATAGGTTTGATGCAGAAATTAGCTTACTACACGGAAAACAATCCGTAACTGTAAATTCTCTCGTTTCACTATATGTCTCACCTCCATAGATGGACTCCGACACCTCGCACTTAATCTTATAAGTACCACCAGTAGTAAATGGCCAAATGGGTTCAAATTCATTAGAGGTAATGATAGACCCTGAAATCACATCAGTAAATGTCCATGTTATGCTTAAATTTATTAACCCCTCTTCATGCCATTTAATCCATTCATCATCAGCCGTTTGACCAAAACTGAAATCCATACCTACACTTGCTGGGTCGCAAGGGTCTAGTTGAAAAAGGACGAATCTATGATCTGGAAAAAAGGGAACACAGTAGCGGGCAGATGTCTTACCGTTATTCGTCCTTCTTTGACATCTCTTACCATTACCTACTTTCACGCTATAATCTATCTGGTGATACCCTGGTTTTCCCCATCCATCAAAATTCTGAATAGAAAAAGGAGAAGATGTACCATCAGAGTGTTTTACTGATCCATAGTTCTTACATACTTTTTTCCCTCCATGGATCCGTACATTTCTGTACCGATAAGCTCTCTCTCTGGATTGGTACTCTCTATCCCATGACGTGTAATTCCCTGGGCTTATTTGAATTTCTAATGCGTAATCGGTACTAGCACCTGTATGTGCCTTACCACCACGCCAACTATTATATCCTGCAACAAGAGAACAAGAGCCTGCTGTATACGACAAAATACTTCTATCATAATCTTTAGAGTTCACAAAGTCAATCAACGACTCGGAATCATACCTTATATCAAACCCCCTTTTTTCCTCCCCTCTTGCCAATACAGGAGGTTCTGGTCTAGGTAAATCTGTATCCTCTTCACAGTTTATCGCCTTAATAAAGGTGCCTGATGAGTTATAAATATTAAGTGATTTTACTTTTAGGGTAAAACTATTACCTTGAGGCATATAAGCTAATTTGATATTTCCTACTTTATTTCCAGAAGTACAAATATCACTCAAAGAGCAGTTGTCTACTTCTACAGATAAATGGTCGTAAGTATCAGTTAAGGTCAGTATTATTTCATTACCACTACCATCGTAATTACTAATGGCTTGATCCAAAGCGGTGTTCAAATCTTCTACAAAGGCTAAGTCTGATCCATATAAGTCTGTTTGCATTTTGGAATAAGAAGCACTAGGGTCTTCATAGTCAAGCAAATGACGTGTAACACTACCCACCGTTGCATTAAGCTCATTGGTGTATCCGCTTCTAATTACTTTGGCAACAACTTCTTGTCCAGATACTAACTGGCTTTTACTATAACCAGATCTTAAAATCTCTATCCTATTATTATCAAAGTCTGGATTATCAGTATGGTACAAATAAATTTCATTTGTTGCACTAGCTGTTTTTAATTCTAATAAATCCCCTTTAGCAAAATTATCTAAAGCTCCACAGTTGTCTGTGCCGAAAGCCAAATAAGTAACATTATTCTGCTCCTCTACAGTAGCACCTTCAACTGTAACATTAGTATTGAGATAAGTAGAACGCATATTTGGGTATTTCCAAGCGGCTTTAATACCCAAATTTTGATACATATTATCAAAGTCATCAATAGTCCTAGTTACAATTGGAGTACCCGTATTTTGATCAAAGACGTCATTATAAGTAATGTTTTTAACGCCATCTACTTTACTATGTACTTCTTTGAGTACTGTCGCATAACGAATTATTTTTGTAGTGACATGTGTACGAACAGCATAATCCGTAATTCTCATACTCAACTTCTTAAGTGTAGGAAGAGCTGTAACACCTGGAAAAGCTCCCGCAGTCCACACTCCCGCAGAAAACTCTCCTGATACTGAGCCATGTATACCAAAGTCCGTTACTTGATTTAATTCTGCATAAACCTCACCTTCTTTTCCCAATTCACTTGTCGTAATCTTTTGATTTTCATCCATTACAGCTACTGCTTCTCCTGGTAATGAGTAAATATACTTTTGCTCAGATATAACAGCGGGCTTCTCTCCAGCCTTGGCACCAGAATATTTTCGAATACTCTTTATCTTACCATGGTAATCATTCATGATAAAAGTATAACCCTGAAACAAATAAGGGGCTTTACGTTCATAACTAAAGCCAAATGATTTCTTACCTGATTTACTCGTAGTTTCTTCATTTACACCATCATCAGCACCTTCTCCTTCACCAACCGTTTCTGTTGTTTTAGTCCCCTTAGTTGTAAAAGCTGTTCCCACTTTAATAGGGAATTCTCTTTTAATCCTAACATGTGACCGCTTAGCCCTAAAGGGTTGGTCTTTACAAGTATAAAACTCATGCTCTTCATAACCGGTATTTGTTTTGCCAGAATGAATACTGTTAATCGTGATTTTTGAGTAACCAACCATAGGGGATGGATATAATGATTCCCCTAGAGGCTCCTCCATGTCATACATATCACGCCCATAAAGTAATTTACTTGCCTTGGTCTGTTTATCTTTGTTGAGGGGTAACACTAAAGGGCTTTCTCTACGACCTTGCACTGGCTCGCTTGTTGCTACACCACTACTAATTACACCTGACTCATTGTTTAATGTTGTCTTATAATTGTACTCATTACCATATATAAATGGTTCTAGGCTATTTGATGATTTTGCTAATGCCGCTGCTTTGTCATACATCACTAAATGTCTCACTCTTACTCCAGACCCTTTTTTTCCATAACTAAATGGAGCATTCAAATAATTATGATTAGGCTTTGCATATACAGGTAATTGTAACCTTACGATACTCATTTCAGGATCCATATCCATACACTGCCGACTGTGTCTAATCATTTTTGTCGGGCTAGCATTTTTGATAAGCTGTTGTGCTGCTCCTTTAACCTGATTTAACAATGCTATTTTACTACTTGCGTCTTCTTCGGGTAATACTACTCCATTTCCTCCATTATTAATTCTACCACTTCTGTTATGTAAGTAAAAATCTTGACACACCCTACGAGGGATGTTAAACTTATTGGGTTGCTGGTTTAAATCTTTTTTAGAGGGGTAATTAATATTTGTCCCTCCAGCTGGTGTACCATCATAATTATCAAAATAAAAATATGCTTTGCCATTTTCTATCCCATAACCTTTTATTTTGACATAACCTTCTATAAATTCTGAGTTGATTGTTTGAAAATCAGGCTTCCCACCCCTAACTAAGCGATATAAAAATGAGAAAAACATTGGATTTTCTTTTTCTCTCATTGGTTCAAATAAATCCTCTACCAATTCTTGAGTAATATCTTCAGATTTAATCCCTATTTTTTCTAAATCTAAGTAATATTTTTTTCCATCTTTATCAGTTTCATCAGTTCCAGTATCACTACTCAAAGGAACCATCACCATTGCACGTTTATCTTGTACATATTGATAATCATTTTCTTCATATTGCACATGAAGTTCTCCACCACTTGGTAATTTTATCTGTTTTAGCTTATAAGCCGCGGGGTCATGCTCTCCAGATAAATCTCCTTGATAGTTATAAGGAAAAAAGGTAGATAAATCTCCTATTTTCTCTTTGAGTTTTTCAAAATTACGGTATTCACCCCATCTATCGGTATTAAGTGCTTTGTAATCAGGGTTTTGAGCAGATAAAGACAAGTCGTAATTATTTGCTAAATTTTGATACTTAGACTCATCATAAATGTTAGAAGATGGATAATTATACTTAAACTCATAAGGGCTTACTTTACTGGTCAACTTTCCACCATATTCAAACCAAATCTTCTTTAAGGTCAACTTACCTGATTGTTTGTAAGCATCACTTGCATAGTCATTCTCAGCTAAACTAGAAGTGTTTATGTTGTTTGGTAATCTTTTACATAAAGAATAGTCATAATCAAAATGTACCGTTTTTATAGGAGTCGCTCCTTTTTTCGGCTCATAAATTCCACCACCTTGGTGGTTACATTCCTTTATCGAATATAAATCCACCCTTTTTAATTTTTGTAACTGCTTACGGTTATTGTTAATAGTATAATTGGGGGAAATAATATCTGCGATATCATTTGACATCATGCCACTCACCCCATCGTTCCTATCCGCTAAGGTGAAAATTGCAACATGAGTTTTAGAAGTAATAGAGTGAACGAAGTAAATTTCTTTCTCACCCCAACTCACACTCAATGTATTGTCTTTTTTTTCAGATAGCGAACCGTAATCATAAGTAAGACCTTCGTATGGACTACGATAAGGGTACCAATTATCATCTCCTCCAGCTATTCTTTTATAATTAAATTTAGTATAAGACCCAAAATCATCTGGACTAGGACCGTTCATCGTTCTGTCAATATAATCAGGGCTAACTATTTCCGTGAGTAAATGCTGAGTAGCATATGCTGCATCTTGTTCATAACCTCGCTTACGTAATGCTTTACTATCTAAATCATTGGCATTGCCTCTATTAATTCTTGCCAAGAGATTATTGCTAGACTCAATTTCAAGACCTGAAACCAATTCTCCACCTTTCAGGATAGTACTATAACTTAACTGTTTTTCTTTTCTAGTATGTAACGGTAATCCGTACACATATTTTACGCCATCATTGTTATACGTAACAACTTCACCTATCCCGCTTTCCCCATATCTATTCTTTCGATTTAAGCCTTGGTTATCATAAGCTTCTATAATTCCTTCTTCATTGATAATGTGTAAATCTTGAGTATGTACTAAGTACTGCATGTCATAATCATCTTGACCAGAAACTTTTGATTTTTTAGAAAAATCTCTATTGGGAGATAATTGTATATAAGAAGACCTCTCTATTCTTCCTGTTAAATCTCCTCCACTTGCAAAACCGTCTTCATTTATAGTTAATTTCACATTAATACCTGTAAGTCCTCCTGCATCACCACCTGCTATAATTGGTGATTCATCTTTAGTATTGTCTATGCTACCTACTAAGTCATTTGAGTATCTAAAAATTATTTTTTCGTTTCGTCCTTTATCACCATTTCTGTTTGTGAACTGATGTTTACTATCGTAATCACTTCTAAGGTTTTTATTCCAATTCCCTATTGTTGTTTTTTGATTCCCACCGCTAGCACTACCTCCTACAGACCCAACTACATTTGCCCCCAATACCCAAACGGCAGGTGGGGGATTAATATCTACTCCAGCATTATAAGTATCTATATTAGATTTAATTTGATTCTTTTTATAATAACCAAACTCTGAACGAAATCCTCTAAAAGAACCCCCTACACCTTCTCCTGAAACAGAAAAAAGATCACTTGTGGCAATAGGATAACCTAGGATTTTATCTCTTTTTTCAAAAACATTTTCTCGCTCTGTGTGGTAATCCATCATCGATTCGGCCACCCTGTAAGCTTTTTCACTATTGAAGTAACCATATGCAGGTAGCGACAATACCGGATTTTTTGGTTTTTGATGAGAATATGTACCCGCCATTCCTACTTCAAAGTCGAAGTTGGCAGGAATAATATCCCAACCTAAAGTAAACTCAAAAGTAAACCCGCCACCCTTTAATGCCATACTAGGAAGAGAGAGCCCTAATTGCTGAACGGGAGAATAACCAGCAGTAGCCCCCTTATAAGACCCTGTCGTATAAGTTCTATTTGTTTTAGAACAATAATGAGTGTTTGCGGCCTCCTCTTCTGAAAGTTTTACTGGTTTATCTTCCTTAACAGTTGTTTTAACTTTTTTTCTTTGTGCTCGAGTAAAAAGAGCTCCTGGATTAATTTCTGGAGAAAATCCAAAACGTCTACCTGAATAAGATAAATTTAAGGATACCAAGCCTTCTATAAAATTAAACCCTAAGTTAACAGATCTACTAGTTCCTTTAAAATTATTATACCTAAGTGTGGATCCTAAGGATAAGCCTAAATTTTGAGAAAAGAGCTCAAGCCCTGTTGTAGGCGAAACTCCCAACGTCCAGTTTTTCTCCATTCTATTATGGTATGTTACCGTTTGCCCGTCAAACTCATCTGGCACACCCCTCTTTAATCTATTTATAGACCCTGGATTCAAAGTCCAACCTAAGCCTACCCAACTAGCCTGTGATTCGTTATTTACATTATTTGTGTTGTATGATATATTAATAGGATAACCATTAGGTACATCTAACAATGGAATATTATATGAAAAACTCCCATCCATCAAATTAACCATGTTAGCCGAGCTTACAGGCTCAAAAGTCCTGTACTCTGGCATAGACGAATGTCCTGTAATGGCTAGACTTAATGAAGACAACATTGTATTTGCAAACACAAAAATAAACAATACCGAAATTAACCGCTGATACTTTCTGATTTTTTTCATGTTTTATTATCTATTTTAACAGGTATATATAAATCTGACAATTGATTATAGTTATATCTAAATTGAAGTTTCCCAACCCCTAATAAAAGATCGTTATAAATCAATACAAACTCTTGTATTTCTTGAGGTTTTGAAAACCCAAGTAAAATAGTTACTTTTTGATTTTGAATTAATCCCCGTTCTATATGAAAAAAAGATGGGGGTAATATTTCTCCATTAACCTCTAGTTTGAAACTTTCAGATAAAATCGATGTCATTTTAACATTTGTCCTACTATCAAAAATCGCATCTGATAGAGTTACAGCAGAAGTTGAGTTTGGATTACTTGATAAACTTACTACAAACTGAATCCCCTTGTTGTACCTATCCTTAAGAGAGTCTAGCTGAACCTGTGTAAAACTAATACCTAATAATTCAGTATATGATTGATATAGAGGTGATTGGTAGCGAACATTAAAATAATGGTCACCAATTTCTTGTTCTTTAACATACTCACTATCTTCACCCTCATAATGTAACACAATATCATCATCAGTAGTAGAATGACATGCAATCAAAAAAGGAATAATCAATAATGTAAAAAACGTAACCTTCATTTTACTTATTTAAATAACGCTTATTGATCTCTATTAAAATAATGTCTGTTAAATCATCTTGATCAGTAGCATATAATAAACTACCATTATCTGTTACTCCTAAAATATAATCATAGCCCTTCTCTTTACCATACGTTTCTATAAACTCATTAATCTGGTTAATTGTAGAAACACTTAGTTCTTCACGTCTTCGTTGAATGCCTTGTTCTAGTTGGTCTTTATATTTAAGAATATCTCGTTGATCTCTACGAAGTGATTCTTCTGTTACACCTTGTTCTTTTTTTGTTAATCTCCCCTTACTGTCGTGGTATGACTTTGCTCTAGTATTATAGTTTTTTGATAAAGAGTCTAGATTAGATTGCATAACGATAACTCGTTCCTCAATTTCTTTGAAAGCATCTTGCATGCCTTTATACTTTGTTAAAATAACTTCATTACGAACATAAGCTAGTTTCTGCTTTTTCTCTGTATTAAAGAAGAGGGCACCTATTCCTAGTGTCAGTAGAAATAAATATCCAATATAAATGTAATCTGTCTTTCTCATAAACAAAAACTGTCTTAATTGTAGTGAACAAACATACTCAAATTTTCTTTTATATGAAATATTGAAGTAGCAAAACCTTCATCATTCAAATGCTGCACTTAGTTGGAATAATGGTAAATACATTGACACTAATATAAAACCAACTACTAACCCTAAAAACACTAGTAAAAGAGGCTCTATTAAGTTTCCTAATACAGAAGACATATGCTCAACTTCTTCTCGGTATTGTTTAGATATTTTAGCAAAAAAGACATTTACTTGACCTACCTCTTCACCAACTCTTACAAGTGACACCATTCGTTTAGGGAAAATTTTATACATATCCATACTCACATGTAGTTGATCCCCTCTTAAAATCCGTTGCTCAATATCAGCTAAAGCGACTTCTAATGGATAGTACCTAATCATTTTTTGTATCAACTGTATTGCTTGCAAAAGAGGAAGTTGTGCACTAATCATTAAGTTCATCATTGTAGCAAATCGAGATAAATATATTTTATGTAACATAGTTCCTATAAAAGGGATTCGCATTACAATGCGAGATGTAAAGTGACGGTACCACAAAGTATTTCTTTGAGTATATGAGATTACAACTATAGATACTAAAATGATGAAAACAATTGTAGCGTAGGTAGGGAATTTTTCCGATAAGTTAACCACAAATTGGGTAATGGCTGGTAAGTCACTGTCTAAGCGTTTAAATACATCGGCAAACATCGGCACAATAAAGCTAATCATAAAACCAAGAGCGAAAAATGCCACGATAACCACTATAATAGGGTAAGAAAGAGCACTGATAATTTGTCTTTTTTGTTTAATCGATTGTTTGTAATAGCTTGACAATTCTTCTAATACGACACCTAACGTACCTGTTTCTTCACCTATTTTTAACGTATAGTATTCATATTCTGTAAAATATTTTTTTCTGTCTAAGGCTTCGGATAAACTATTTCCAGATATGATTTTTGTTAAAATTTTTTTATAGATGTTTTTTTCTTGTTTATTAGTAGTTTGATCAAGAATAATTTCTAACGATGCTTTAATATCTACTCCCGCTTGAAGAAGTGTACTTAATTCACTATAAAACCGCTCTTTTTTTTTGTCACCAAAAAAATTACCTATCTTAATGTCTTTGTTCAAAAAGGATGAAAAATCGGGTCTTGAATTAGTTTTTTTTTTCTGTTTGAGTTGACTAATGTCCATATTACTGATTCATGTAAGAAGTGATGGAATATGTTTTGTGTTCGTATAAAGTTAAGTTTTCTTTTTGAAAGTCAACCTTAATGCTAATTTCCTCTATCGAGTTGTATTCATTGTACTTAACATCGTGTATACTAGCGGATGTTGAAATGATGATATTTGCTCCATTTTTAGAACGAACTACTTTTTTTTTGGAAAATTGATAGCGAATAATTGTCTCATCTGGAAAGTAAAAAACAATAGTGTTTCCTACTCTTTTAATGTTGCTTGATTGCCACCAATCAGTACTGAAATGAGAAGAAAATTCTTTATAATCACTAATATTATTTTGTTTTGTTTTATAAGAATGAATGGTCTTCGAGAAAATATGTAATCCAGTATAAGCTATAGAAACTACAACCGTGCTCAGTAATAAAACAATACTTACTTCTACTAGACTAAACGCCCGATATTTCTTTTGTCTATTCATTGGGTACGATAACTCTTTGAATATGAGCTATTTTTCTTTTCTCATTATTAAAAACATCAATATTAATTTCAATTAAATGCTCTTTAATATTTGTATGCTTATTTATTTTAAATTTATTTCGAAATAGAACTTCATCAAAATACGCCTGCTCTTGAATAGAACTGTTCAAAACTTCTTTTGCTATTTCATAAGCTTTTAACCGAGTAAAATTTGAAGACGAATGTGTGATTTTAAGACTTATTACTAAGACTAAATTAATGGAAAAAGTAATAATAACCATTGCTATTAATACTTCAACCAAAGTAGATGCTTTTAAAGAAGTTAATATACGGTTTTGATTGGCCATTTTAATTCATTATTAGAAATTGCTGATCCATAGTAAAGTTTATTTAACGCTCTCTGATTAACAACAGCATCGAGTAAAAAGTTGTCATATACTGAAGACGCAGTATTCAAGTAAAACTTACGGCATTGTACACTCCCCTTTACCTCTCCTTTTAGCTCCAGCATTCCTGTAGTCATTACCTCTCCTTCTATTTTAGCGTTATCCAGTATTTTAATAATAGTCCCTGCTCTATCATACGTTTGTTGATCACTAAAAATAACTCCTTTTATCTTACAATTCCCCTCGATGGTAATACTAGGTCTCAACGTGTCATTTTTTACTTGTTTAAACAGCCCTAAACATGACGGATACAGTAAGGTACTACTTTCCTCAACTATGATCTCTTTGCTAGCAAAACATTGAATATTACCTTTAAACCCATTTTTGATAATAATGATAGGAGCTATTATTATTATATCTTCTAGCTTTGCCTGTCGGCTGATGATAATAGGGTTGAAAGAGGTTAAGATTATATTTCCTTTGAAACGACCATTAACCGTACTAGGAGATTGTACAATAATTGTTGGACTTGAAAAGGAATTGATTAATTCATTTGAATCTAATCCAGTACCCTCACGGAAATATGATAAATTCTCATAGATACTTTTTATTTCATCAGAAGAAAAAAAAGGTAATTGTGACGTGCTATTGGTGATGCTTCCATATACTAATTGAGTGCCTGAGTAATTTCTCCCTGCAATATACCCTCGTACAACTCCAGCTTTAGGAATAAAACATTTACCTTTCAACTTAGTTTTCCCACAAAGAGTAAGCTCTTGTTTTTGATCCATAAGGTACAAGGCAAAATTATTTTTGTAAATAGATCCGAGTAAGACATTTTTGTTTATAGTATCTAAGCTATTAAACGAGCTGGCACTAGCTACTTTATATATCCCCCACCTATTTGTTTTATACGAGAGAGTATCACTTTGATAATCATTATCATTTATAGTGGCTAAAGCTAAACCTGATTCTACTTGATGAATTAATTTTTCTTTGAGGTAAAATCTAGTTTGTGTTTTTTTTTGAAATTGATGAAACAGGATTAAGCCACTACACATAACTGCCAGTAATAAGGATATGATTAAGCTAAAATATAATGCGTGAGCCTTAAACATTTAAAAATTAATTAATATTGGATAAATTTCTTCTAACGAAGTTTTTCCTGTTTCAAATAGATTAAAAGCATTTTGTGCAAGAGAGCTTATATCTCTACTGATAAGCTGTTCAGTCACATCAAATTGTTTCTCTTTTACGCATTGTGCCAATTCAGAGTCTATAGGAATTATTTCATAAAGGGCTATTCTTCCTTTATATCCTGTGTAATGACATTGTTCACATCCTTTTGCGGTATAATGAGATTTTACTTTTTTGATAGATTTAAACCTACGTGGATATAATTCTTCTTTAAACTCTTGTTTTTCTTTACACGTACATAATTTTCTTACTAAACGTTGTGCGACTGTAGTGTTAAGTGTATTTGCTACTAGGTAAGAGGGTATCCCCATATCTATTAATCTACTTACGCTTCCCCATGCCGAGTTTGTATGAATAGTAGATAACACTAGATGCCCAGTTAGCGATGCCCTAATCGCCATAGAGGCAGTGTCAGCATCTCTAATTTCTCCAACCATAATAACATCTGGATCTTGTCGTAAAAAAGAACGTAAAGCACTTATGAAGTTTAAACCAATGCTTTCTTTTAGTTGAACTTGATTAATTCCTTCTAATGTATATTCTATTGGGTCCTCAATCGTAACAATATTAGTATGTTCTTGATTAAGTAATTTTAAGGTAGCATAAAGTGTTGTGGTTTTTCCTGATCCAGTAGGACCACTAATTAATACAATCCCATGAGGTTTTTTTACTGATTCAATATAGTCTTGTAATTGATTTTTTTCGAATCCTAAACTATCTAATTGAATATTAGTAGCATCATTATTTAACAACCGGAGTACAATTTTTTCTCCATGAAGAGTTGGCAATACACTTACACGAATATCCATTTTAGTAGACGCATCTTTAAAAAAAATTCGACCATCTTGAGGTAAACGTTTTTCAGCTATGTCTAATCCTGCCATTATTTTAACCTTGTTGATTAAACTAGGATAGTCTTTCTCTTCTATTTTATAGCGTTCTACTAATCGCCCATCTATACGCACTCTCACCCTGCACCTCTCTTCATATACTTCAATATGAATGTCTGAGCTACCTAATTGCTTTGCGTCAGTAATTAAAAAAGGTAAGAAATCATTAGAATTCCCATCATATGTCGTAGTTGTTCTTTTATTTCTTCTATAGTATTTTATTAACGCCCTCTCAATGTCTTCTTCCGACTCGAAAACAAATTTAATGTTTTGTAAAAAAAGAATTTCTAATTCATCTTGAATAACTAAACATTGACCTTCGGTAATGAAAAAAACAATCTCTTCTTCAGTTTTTGAATGTGGTATTATTTTATAATGCCAAGCTTGTTGTGGAGTAATTATTTGTTGTGCTTCTGGAGAAATTCGAATATTCATCTGAGATTAATTATAAGCCAATATACAAACTAGGACTATATAAATATAATAGACAATAAACAATTGCCATTATTGACGCCAAAGGTATTGTTTTTCTTTTGTGACTATAATACAACATTCCTAAGAACATCCCTACAATCATACAAGTAATAAAGTAGAACATGAAATATGTGACATGCATAAAAAGTGGCATAATCAAAAACATTAAAACATCCCCTAATCCCAAATCTTTATCTATAAAATTGTAGATTTTTTTATACCTCACGCTGAAGTATAACCATAATAATCCTAATATTACGGCTAAATAAACATAGCTAGTTATAATCTCAATTCCCCATAATGAATACAGTGACCTATATGAGAGGCCTATTACAAGTAAAGAGAATAAACCGTACCAACCAATCTCTCTGTTTTTGAAATCTTGGTAGGAAATAAGTCCCATAATAGAGAAAACAAAAATAGACCACCACATTAATCAGGAGTGACTTCTATTAATTGTTTTGCTTCATTAATTTCCCAAACATTATAAACACCATCTGCATCAAAGTCTACTTCTGAAGTAGCTCTAGCAAAAAATCCAGATTGAGAAGCATTAATGACTTCTATTCTATAATTAGCAGCCCCACCATCAGATTTTAATGTCTCAGGTTCATAACCTATTTTTGTTAAATTATTTGTATAGTTAGAATATTCCATAAAATAGGTTTTTTCTAAGGTATACAAATGGTTTAATTGAAGCTTTGCTTCTTGTGTTTTTGCTTTTGTAACTTGAGGCATTAATCGTGGTAATGCTAACAATACCAATACACCAATAATTACCATTACAACAAGTAGTTCTGTAAGGGTAAGTGCTTTAAATTTTTTATCTATTATATTCATTTTTCTCATTTTTATTCTTCCCCTCGACTACTTTTTTCTTAAAAAGATCCCATTTTTTCTTTTTTTTCTTAACATTCATACTTCCGTTATGAAATTTCCCTTTTTCTAATAACTCTCCTATGTTATTATATTCTCTAAACTCCCCATCTTTTCCTCCTTTTTTCCACGTAATCACTTCTTTTAACTCTCCATTAGGAAACCAGACTTTCCAAACCCCATCCTTTCTACCTAAAAAGAAAGTGCCTTTTGTCAACAATTCACCAGTTATATATTGTTCCATATACTCTCCGTGCAACAATTTACCCGTATACCCCCCTCTAGTTTTGTATACTTTTCGATTTATAACAGTGTAGTAGTAATCATCTAAATTAGGTTTAATTTCTTTTTTTTCGGCCAGAATATTAGCTACTATTTTCGTGCTATCTGTATGGAAATGAACTGACTGATAAATGTATTCTCCCCAATCATCTGCATCAATTTCTTTACTCTTTTGTGCACTTATTGGCAGTAGAAATAGTGTTAATATTGCACTAACGATGTATTGTTTTAATTTCTTTTTCATAAGATACTTGTATTGAATCTGAATATAATTTAATGATATTAACTTGATTATAAGTTCTTCCTTCTTTAGCAAGGTGAATATTGCCACCAATTGTCATCATTCCTATTTTTTTAGCGTTATGATTTCTCATAAGTCCTTGATAAACAATAGTGGGCCATTTAATTACAATATTTTTTATTGCCACTATAGGGGTTGTCTTTTTTATAGCTTTTAAAATATGTTTTTTTCTGCTTTTTATTTTTACAGAAGTAAGTTTTAGCTTTTTAAGAAAAGGATCTGGGTATGTACTGAAGCTTAACTCAAAATTATCTGCTTTTAGTGCCGCGAGTACCGGGGTGTTATTTTTAAAAAGAAAGATATCTTTTCCTTCTTCAGAACTTTTATGAAGAAGTTTGTACCCAATTATTCCCCAAAGTATTAAAACAAGCGTTATTAATAAGTATGTGATTTTTTTACTCTTCACTAGTTCCCTTTAATTATAACACGATTCACATCCGACCACTGAGAAAAATTATTAGCTGTTTCTCCTATTGCCTTCACTCTCCAGTAATAGGCTTTATTTTGAGTTAAATTAGAATAATCGTCATAATAATCCTCACTTCCTACAATAATTTTATTAACTTCTAGTTGATTTTCGTTTGAACCAAAAGGAATGGTGAATTGATCATCTATTTGAATTTGATAACTAGTAGCACCATTTATTTTTTTCCACTCAAACCTTACCCCACTTGTTCTTACATTTAAGGAGTCTCCTGTGTTAGGACTAGTTAATTTTACTTTTTCTGTTTCTAAAGAGATTTCAGAAGACAGATAAAAACTTGCTATTGAGTAAGATGTTTCACTTGAGTTATTTTCAGCACGCACCCTCCATGCATAGGCTCTGTTTTTTGTAAGGCTAACTAACGAATAGTTGAATTTGTTTTTTGTCATAATTGTGTCTATCAATGTAGACTCTACATTTTCAAATGAAGGGCTTACCATTTGAACTCTATAATTAGAAATGGTAATTTCATCTTTTAAGTCTTTCCACCAAAACGTTTGTAAAGCACTATTAAGGGTGTCGTTATTAGCTGGAGAAATTAAAGTTATCTTTTCAGTGCCTAGTTCTTCCTCAAATATGTCTTCACAGCTAGAAAGAAACACCACACTTACAAAAAGAAATAATAGATTAGTTAAATTGAATGCTTTGTACATAGATTTTCACAGTTAAATATGCTTTTTTTGTTTTTTTTTCCAAAAATCGCTCAAACTTTACAGAACTTATTCGACCAATTTTAATTTCTTGTTCTAAATAGTAAACTAAGTTCAATAAATTTTTATACGACCCTTTTGCTTCAATTACGTTGGTATGTATTACAAAGTTTTTTTTTTCTTGAGAGGTATGATGAGGAAAAGAGTAAATAATTAAATTATTTTTCATACAAAAATCACTAACCTCTGCCAATAATAACTCTTGGTTAATTAATGAATCAAAAGCATAAGCCCGTAAATACTGATCCAAAACTCTAAGTTCCTCTTTAGACTTTAATATAATACTAGGAGCAACAGATGCTTCTGCTAAATTATTTTCTAGTACTTCATTTTCATTATATAGCTGAATAGTTTTTGAAAAACTTAAAAAGTAGCCCAATACCATAAAGAGTAAAAAACCAATAAATATTAGTAAGTTCTTTCTTCGATATGTCAAATCCAGTCCAAACATTAATTTTTAATAACTATGTTAAGTGTAAATTCTCCTTTTTTTGATTTTTTGTTAAATTTATATTTATCTACCTCTATAGTTTTTAACCACGGTTCTTTTTTTAAACTATTAATCCATATACCAATAGTGGTTATTTTTTCAGATGATCCTGATAATTTAATTCGGTTTTGTTGAAACACTTGTACACGATTCTCTCTAGATTTCACTATGTCTTCAGGAAAAATCCCTAAATTTTTCAGTCTAATTGTTTTAGGTACATGCTCGGTAACTTTGTCAGCATAATAAGAAAACCTAGAGCTAGATAGCCAACCTGCTTTTTTTAAATTTTCCTTTTTTTGTTTCACCTCAGTTACAAGAGCTCTTTTATAGCTTAGTAAATGGTTGTTTTGTTGGTTTTTATCGGTAAGCTTTATGTTTTTGTCCCAAAAGGACAAAAACATAAAGCTATTAATCAGTAGCAATATAATAATTACAGATGACAAAGCGATCAATATTTTTTTAAATAAGTGTTTTTGTTTTTTCTCTCCCCACTTTAATAGTAGTCTACTGTCATTTATATAAGGAGTAATGTCTACGAAATATTGCACACCTACTAGATATGGAATTAGATAGAGCGAACTAATTTTCATGCCTTCTACATCAATAAAGTTTTCAGGTAAAGGGTCATTTAGAAGATTATACTCAATATTGTTTTCACTTAAAAAGAACCGATGTCTTCCATATGAAGTTAACGAAATTTTGTAATGAATCAGAGTTGGAAGTGCTGACACTCCTCCTAAGCTACAACCTATCAGGTTGATTTTTTCATTTTCAAAATTATTACAAATTTCATTAATTAAGTCCTTTCTTGAAATAGACCCGTAGATTTCATCTTCAAATACTGTTTGTTGAGAATAAAACAACTCTTCTTGTCCACCTGATAGCATAGAGGTAATTACAACATCATCTATAGATTGAGCAGAAAGGTGCTTGTTTAGCACCCCCTTTCCGCTTATTAGTAAAAAAACAGGGGTCTTTTGAGGGATTTGAAATTGAGTAAAGTTAAGCGATTGATTAAAGCGTGTCACTAAATCAATTTTGTTTTTGTTCATCTGTAGTGCAACACCTTGATAAACAGGTTCGTTATGAGACAGAAAAATCTCAAGAACAATTAATTGAGATGATTTCCCATATTTACTTGCTATTTGGTCTATCCATTCCATTAATACACAACTGTAGGTTTAATGAAAACAATAAAGATACTTTTTTTCTTACTTTTAGATCGTTTGCTAAAAAACCACTTAATAATGGGTATACGACTTAAAAAAGGAACACCTTCACCACTTTCACTTTTTTCTATCCTTTCAATCCCTCCCAATAAAATCATTTCTTCATTACCTACTCTAATTAACGAATTAAATTGACTTGTTGTAGAATTTGGTGGAGCGTTATTTTGAGGTTCTCCTAAAAAATCAGAAACTTCAACGCTTATGTCCAATGTCACTTGATTATCTCCTGATACAACAGGGTTAATACTAATAGAAAGGTCAGCCTGTACTGATTGCCAAGTTCTTGTTACACTAAGATTAGGATTTAGGGACCCTATAAAATTTTGTTGTTCAACACTATAATATCTAGTTTGTCCGATGCTTAAATTTGCTTCATGCCCATTAAGAGTAGCTAGTTTAGGCATTGATCTTACGTTAATGTTTTCTTGTTGATCCAAAGCGGTAAGTCGAGTATAGAAATTAGGATTTACTTTCCCTAAATTAATTGGGATTTTATCCAAGATGCCATTAATAGAGTTAGTACTCAAAGTGAAATCAATACCTGGAAGTAATGTTCCGCCACTTTGTGTAGAATCTCCCACACCCATATGAATTCCCGTTTTTAAAGTTTTTCCTCTCCTTACTTCTACCATAATCACTTCTATTGTAATCATAGGTACCGTTTTATCAATAGCTTTAATAAACTTCTCTATTTCTCTTATTTGAGGAGATGACCCACTCAATATAAAACTGTTTAAGTCTGGAAATTCATTGATTTCAACGCCTTTCCTCATTTCTGAGGGGATAATCTGAGACACTTCGTTCAAAGATCTATATTGAAGTGTTACAACTTTAGTATCTCTAAATCCTTCTTTAATTCTTTCCCCAATTAAATAAACATCATGATCTTTTCTAAAGGTATGCTGTGTTCCTTCTAATAGTAACGTTAAAAAATCATCATAGGCCAAGTTTTTGATTTGAATAGTAGCTTTTCCAGAAGGAGCACTCGAAAGGTAATAGCTTTTCCTAGCTTTATTAGATACTGCATTTAGTATTTCTTGAATTTCTACCTCATTAACGCTTAACGTTACAAAAACATCTCCTATAGAGTCTTTAATAGATAACTGAACTTCTTCGGATAACTCAAATAAAGTGTTTTGATTGATGCTATTGTTTCGATTCCTTCTGGAAGAAGTCGATAGATTCTCTTTAGGCAAGGGATCAAGGATATAAAAGTCACCTTTTGTTTTTCGTAATAGTAACCCATTAGTGAAAGCAAACTTATCTATAGCGTTTTCAAAAGAAACACTCTTGATGAATCCATTAACGATTTTCTGTTGAGATATTTGAGGTGATAAGATTATATTTTTCCCACTAATTTGAGTGATTTTTTTCACTACGATACTAATGGTATCTTGTAATAAGTCTAGACTTAATTCGTCTTTTTCTTTATTATAAAACACGTTTACTATTTTTTCTTTAAGCGGTACAACAAGGGCTTTAGCTACATACCTATCAAAAGACATTATCGACCCTACAAAATGAATGTCTAATTGGTATTCTTTGCATAAGAATAAAATAATATTAGATACTTTTTCATTCGTGAAATTATTATAAACTTGGATTTTTAAATTGGGATTTACACTAATGTTTAATTCACTAGTTTCTGCTAAGCCTCTTAAGAACTCTTGCAGGCTTACACCTGTAACGCTAAAATTTACAGTGTCGTTAAGCCCTGGTGTGACTAAGGCTATTTCTGTAAGCCTGTTGTTAATCAAGTTAAGGTAATCTTGCCCCATAATCATTTGCTTAATGACTAGAAAAGAAAACAGCAATAAATATTTTTTCATTTAACTAAATTTAGTTCCCAAATTTATCAATTTTAATATTGAAAATCCCCCATTAGAATAAATATTTTATTGGAACAAGTCAAAATGCTGTAATGATACAAATATGGACTGATATCAATTAAATTATAATATAAGTCTAATTATTAGTATTTTTGTTTATGGGAAGATTA
>CAZEGV010000027.1:0-37574 GCA_964511645.1 uncultured Cytophagales bacterium | reverse complement strand
AAAATAACGGATATAAAAAGAGAGAATTGACTACAAGGGTTTTGCAACGGTCTTAATATGTAGCCTAATAAAATAACGGTGTAAACCTGTCGGGTTAATAATGTGGGTGTATTAGTAGGTTGTAATCTCGCTATTTTTAATTAACTTTGTTTTTAGTCGGGTAGTTTGGTATTTCACCCTCCCCCCACTACTTTTACCGCCATCGTTAGCGGTCATTACAAATGACAGACGAAATAAAACAACATATCGGACAATTTTTCCCTTTAGAGGAGAAAGATTTAGACATTTTCTTGTCTAAATTTAAACCAA
The DNA here is from genome assembly GCA_964511645.1 of uncultured Cytophagales bacterium. Taxonomy (GTDB): domain Bacteria; phylum Bacteroidota; class Bacteroidia; order Cytophagales; family JAAEPT01; genus CAZEGV01. The sequence goes on along the minus strand of CAZEGV010000027.1, from coordinate 37,265 downwards.
TATCTCTAAAGAAAGGGGAACTCTTTATTGAAGAGGGAAAGAAATGTAACTATATTGGGTTTATTGTTAAAGGCTGTTTAATGTGTGTTTACAATAATGATGGAAATGAGATAATTGATGAGTTTTCATTAGAAAATGAATTCATTGCTGATTATAAGAACTTTATAGACAATCAATTTGCTGAAAAAGATGTTAAGTGTATAGAAGACTCTGAGATTTTAGTTGTAAAGTATAAGGATTTATCTGATTTATATTCCCAAAAACAGTCTTTTGAACGTGTTGGAAGATTAATAGCTGAATCATTATTTAAAAATTGGCATGACAAAGCTGTATCCTTAGTCATTGATGATGCTAAAACACGATATGAAAAACTTATAAAGAACAGAGCAACTTTACCACAAAGAGTTCCTCAATATTTAGTCGCTTCATATTTGGGCATTACACCTCAATCATTAAGTAGAATTCGAAAAGCAACATAATTGACCTCAAATTCATTTGTTACCATAGGTTAATGATATTGACTTGTGCCCCCCTGTACTTTTGTATCATAATCATTTAAAAGATAAATTATGAAAACAATAGTATTAATCTTAATTGGAGTAATTATGAATTTAACGGGAAATGCTCAAAACACAACGAACAATAATAAAATCGTAGTTTTTATACATGGAGCTTGGTCAACAGGAGATGTTTGGAATAACTACAAAACTTACTTTTCAGAAAAGGGGTATAAAACTCTCTCCCCAACGTTTAGTCATCATACAACAACAAAAAATAATTCATTGATTGGTGTGAGTATGGAAGATTATGTGTCTGAAATTAGAGAAATTATTACGTCTCTAAATAATCCTCCAATCATAGTAGCTCATTCAATGGGCTGCATTATTGCTCAACGACTCGCAATGGAAGGGTTGATTGAAAAAATGATTTTAATCGCTCCCCCAGTAAATTATGGAATGATGCCTCCTTCAGAAAGTATAAAATCAGTAAAATGGGTTAATAGTGTAAAACGTTTAAAAAATAATTTAGCAAAACCAACATTTGAACAAGCTGTTAATGGAATGTTACACAACTTATCTAAAACTAAACAAAAGGAGGTTTATTCAAAAATGACCAATGAATCAGGGTTGGTAATGAAAGAAATGATTTGGGTAAAAAATTTGTTTGGAAAAAAACCGAACAAAATAAAGTATTCTAAAATTGATATTCCTATTTTGTTTGTTTCAGGAGGAATAGATAATGCTTCACCTGTTAAGATTGCTAAAAAGCTATCTAAAAAACATAAATCAAATGTAGGGATAAAAATATTTGAGACAAATGCTCATTGGATGATGGAAGAAGATAACTGGATAGAAATAGCAAAATATATTTCGGATTGGATAGAATAAAGACTTGCCCTAACAAAATGTATAAGAAAGTACAAATCTCAATGGTTTGTGCTTTTTAACCCCTTACTATTCTTAGTGTACCAAGATCGACCACGGCAAAAAAAAGGGTTGAATGCCGTAAAGAAGATGGTAGTAGGTCTATCAAAGTCGTTGTATAGGCGGGCTTTAAAACCACCTAAAGACGCTTTGATTATGAGCGTTTAGGAAAAGATAGTCCATGAGATTGTCAGGTGTGAATAAAGGAGTTGAACGCAAGTAAACCATTGACGAGGTGTCGAAAAGTAGTTTATCAAGAATGTTCGACATCCTAGATCAATGCTAAAAATCCCTACCAAGACGTGGTCTTAATTCCTAAAACCTAGGTCATAATGGTTACCAAAGCCTGATATCTCATCGCCTTTTTCTATACCACAAAACTATCTTATTACTAGAATATGTGATTTAGTTAAGCCCCAAGTCAATCTTAAATTGAGCGTAATCTCCTGTTGTTCTATCTCCGGCACAGTTAAGGTCTGTGTCTAACTTGTGAATAGCCTCTACTCGTTTGTCTGGTGAAGGGTGAGTACTCATAAATTCTGGTGGTCTTGCACCGCCTGCGGCTTCAATTTTTTCAAAAAATCCAGCAGCTCCACTCGCCTCGTAAGTTGTGCCACAAAGGTATCGTACTGAATATTCATCAGCTTCTGATTCATCTCCTCTACTAAATTTAAGTGATTGTAATCCTGCCAATACTTGCCCTATTTTACTTTTGTTACCTAGTGCTACGCTTATTAAGATTTGCGTACCCATATTCTTTTTCATCTGATTGATACTATGGCGACGGTCTGCATGAGCAATTTCATGACCTAATACACCAATTAGTTCATTCTCGTGGTCTAAATAGTTGATTAAGCCTGTGTATACATAGATGAATCCGCCAGGGGCAGCAAAGGCATTAAGGGTAGAGTCATCTTTAATGATTTTGATATTCCATTTGAATTTGTCTTTGTATAAAACATCTGGGGATTTGAGGATTGTGTCACGCAAAGCATATAAGTATTGGTATGCGGCTGAATATTGTGTAGAGTCTAGTACAGGGTAAGTACTTGGGTCGCTAGCTATCTTATCGGCGAGTTGCTGTCCTAGTTGGATGTCTTTTTCTACTGGAAATAAAAATTCATTAACAGTAGAGTCTTTTTTGCATGAAGACAAGGCTAGTGTTAATATTGCGATAAATAGAGTAATTTTTTTCATGTTAATTGATGTTATTTTTTTGCAAAATAATATTTTTTGGGTAGAATTACAATTGTTCTTTCTTTAACTCTTCACTAATTGAAAACCTGCCTCCGTCCTCATTTTCTAATTTCAATACTCCTCTAGGACATACAGCAGAGCATACTCCGCAACCTACACAAGAAGCTCGTACAATGTTCTCGCCACGTTGAGCATACCACCTTACGTCAATACCTTGCTCACAATAGGTAGAGCAGTTTCCACAAGATATACATTGGTTACCGTTGGTAGTAATCCTGAACTTAGATTTAAAGCGTTGTACAATACCCATATATGTAGCTAAGGGGCAGCCAAATCTACACCATACTCTGTTGCCAAAAATAGGGTAAAACCCTGTGCCAATTACTCCTGAAAAGATAGAACCGATTAAAAACCCATAGATACCTCTGATACTAAATACAGAAAGTCCAAGTAGTTTATCTCCGCCTTCTTTGGGGTGATAGATTTCGTTATAAGTATGATAACCTGTCCATACAGTCATCACAACAGCAAATAATAAAACGGCATGAATGATATAACGTTCAAACCGCCAAATTTTAAGACTTTTGTCAGAATGCTGGCGGTATGGGTCGCCAAGTGTTTCGGCAAGTCCACCACAGCCACATACCCATGAGCAATACCAACGTTTGCCAAAGAAATAAACCATAACAGGGATGACTAGAATAGAAAAGAAAATTCCCCAAACAAAAAAGGCTTTTCCTGCATTACCTTGAGAAACTAAGTTGATGACGTTCCAATCAAATAGAAAATCGTAATCTAATGGCCAAGCATTTTTGAGGTCTACTGAGGGTAGGTTGAATAGGGGTAGTATTTCTACCAAAAGAAATGCGAAAATAACTTGAAAGAAAACTACTGAGGCTGTACGGAATAATTGGTAGTTGTTGTGACGGTATTTCATCGCCATACGGATTCCCATTACAATCATTACAACACAATATAGAGACCCGTATACAAACCATTGGCTAGCGGCGTTTACTTTGCCAGTGATGAATTGTTTGAATGGGTCAAGGATAAATGTCCAATTGATAATGAGGTGAGGAAAGAAATAAAGTATGACATAAAAAGATACTAACCAACCAAAAATAATCCATGCTACCCAACCTCTGTTTGTTGTTACGTTTTGGTAGATTTGATCATGTTTGATGCTTGGGGCTGATTGAAATTGTGGTAAGATATACATTAATGCTCCTATAATTCCCAGTCCAAAGGTAAGGAACAGCCAAAGTCCCTTGTGATTGGCGATAGTCCCTTGTCCTGTTTGTTTGAGAAGATTAAAGGCGATGTCTTTATGTGTTTTGTAAATAACTTCACTCCAGTTTTTAGTCGCAGTATGTTTTTGATTGTGATTGTGGAGCGGTTTTGATATTTTTTCACTTATTGTTAAAATAGATTGTTTTTTGTCTGAAGTAATAGATGATTTTAGTGTGTTAATAAACGTAGTGTCATTGATTTCCATTTCTGTGAATGTTTTATCTATGGCTCTTTTAGTAACTTGAAAACTACCTAAAAAAGGTACTATGCTAAATAAAGTAATAGCGATAACAAGAATTGTGATACCTAAAGTTTGAATGTATTTCATGTTTTTTTGTTTAGAAATCTGTCAGTAGATGGGCACGGTAGTATAGTGGCATCCTTGAGTTTGTTAAAATATAGAACACAGCAGATAGCTTGACTCCACGAATTCGCTTTTTTGGCGAGTGGAGGAAGCTCCTAAATAGTTTTTAATGCTTCAAGAATTCTTTTCCAATTTTTCTTTTTTACTTTCAATTGAGTATTTTGTTCAGTGTTAAATTTATTAATAATTTCTTCTTCGTGTTGGTTATAAAATTCGGGGTCAAAATTAGCGTCTTTTAGGTGTTCTAATATATGCTCTATACTTACTTTGTCTGTGAGCCATTTGTCAAATACTTTGTGTCTTAGGCGTATGCCAAAGGTATTGACGCCAATAAATTGTCGAGTTTCTTTATTGAACACAAAGTGTATGCATTTTTCACCGTCTTTGTGTTCCCAGTAGAAATCAGCTTCTCCTTCTCTGAGTTTTGCAAATACCCATCCATAAGTTTGGTACTCGATATCAAAAAATTTGGCTGAATTGTACCAGTTGCCCGGATTGTATTCGGTGGGAGTACCTGTGATGGTTTTTGCTACGACTTCTCCCATTATTTTGCCTGTGTACCAAACTTGCTCCATTGCTCGGCGACCTGCTACTGGCTCGTGAAATTGTGCACAATCTCCAATTGCATATACATTGGGGATGTTGGTTTCTAGCTTGAGGTTGACCATTATCCCTCGTTGCGTTTCTAGGGCTGTGTCTTTAACAAAGTCAATGTTTGGGCTTACGCCTGCTGTGAGTCCTACCCATCCACATTCAATGGTTTCTCCGCTTTTGGTAAGAATTGCTTTGGCTTTTCCATTTTCGTTAGAGATGATTTCTTGTAGTTCGTCACCAAACCTGAGGTCTACGTGATGCTTACGCATGTGTCTACTGATAAGCTCAGATTCTTGTATGGGTAATACATTTGCCCAAAAAGCATCTTCTCGTACTAAAAAAGTAACTTCAATACCTCTGCTGAGTAGCATTTCTGCCATTTCTACTCCGATAAGTCCTCCACCTACAATAACACCTCTTTTGATGTCTTTGGTATGTTTTTCCATCTTTTCGAGATCTTGGTAGCTAAACAAGCCTCCTACTCCATCCAAGTCTTGTCCTGGCCAACCAAATTTATTGGGTTTAGACCCTAGGGCTAGGATTAAAGAGTCGTAATAAGTAAATCTGCCTTTACCTAATGCTAATGCACGGTTGTCAAAGTCTATGGATGTTACTCTATCAAATACTAGTTCGATATTATTTTTCTCCCAAAAATCATCTTCATAGGGCTTTATGTGCTCATACTTCATGTGCCCCATATAAATGTACATGAGAGCGGTACGAGAAAAGAAATATTCGGTTTCAGAAGAGATAATCGAAATTCGACAATCGCTCTGCTTACGAATATGGCGAGCGGCTGTAACGCCAGAAACTCCGTTACCTATTATTATTACGTGTTGCATCATGTGTGCCGTGAATTTAAAATAATTAAGACAATATAGAGATTTTTACAGGCTTTTTACGATATTATTGTCTTAATAAGGACAGAGATGAATGGATATTTCCATAGAATTTAGAAAATAAATCGATTTTTATTAAAATAGCATAATATTAAAATCTTACAACTATGCACATAGCCAAAGTATCAATTAACACTTTGAATCAACTTAGGGACTTATTGTCTAAATTGGATGATAGTGTTTATACTCAAGTAATTCCTGAAACGTCTCATGCTAGTATTGGACAACACGTGCGACATATACTCGGATTTTATACTTGTTTGATAGGGCAAGCCCCGAGTAAAAAAGTCTCTTATGACAAGAGAGAAAGAGAAATTAGCTTAGAGACTTCTTGCCAAGCAGCCATAATTACTATTGATGACATAAATGTAAGTGTAAAAAAGATGAATGAAAATGATGAGTTTGTGCTGGAAGGAGAACTTGCAGGTGAGATTCATCATATAAAAACAAATATGAAGCGTGAGATGTTATATGCTCTAGAACATGCTGTACATCATATGGCAATTATCAAGATTACTGTAAAAATCTTAAAAATAGAAGCTAACTTATCAGCTGGTTTTGGCATTGCAGAGTCGACCATTAAGCATAAAAAATGTGCACAGTAAGCTATATACCTACTGAAGAAGGGTTCGTCTTTACCTCTAGTAGGGATGAACGTTATAATAGAAGTGCTACTGAGTTTCCTATTGAGGAAGCAGGGCTAACTTTTCCTAGAGATTTAGAAGCTAAAGGGACTTGGATAGCGAGTTCTCAAACTGAGTTGCGTTGTTTACTAAATGGTGGGTTTAAGTATCATGAGTCTCAGCCTCCGTATAAAAAGAGTAGGGGAATCATGCTTTTAGAAAGTTTTACTTATGGTTCGATAAACGATTTTGTGAATGTTTATGATTTTGAAGGTATGGAACCTTTTACTTTTATTTGTATAGAAAGTCATTTTGTACATGAAATTAGATGGGATTTTGAAAAAATATTTCACATTAAAAAATCATTAAAGGAAAAACACATTTGGTCATCATCAACTTTATATACTCCAGAGAGTATAGCTGAACGAAAGACATGGTTTGATGATTGGTTCAAAGATAAAACAGTAGACATAGATTTTTGTAGAACTTTTCATTATAACGGCGGAAGTCATGATGCTTACAATAGTGTACTACTAAAACGTGATTTAAAAGGAACAATAAGTATTACTTCTGTCACCCAAGACAAGAGCCTTCGTCAAATGATATATGATGATTTTGAAAACGGAATTAGAAAAGTTTCTTTAGAAAAAAACCAACAAAATTTTTGATATAGCGTATCTATAATTAGATGAGTATATTAATAATAGGAAGTATTGGTTTAGATAAGATAGAAAATCCTTTTGATTCAACTGAAAGAACATTGGGAGGCTCTGCTTCTTATTTAGCATTATCTAGCTCCTATTTTGGTCAAGATGTAAGTTTAGTAAGTATTATCGGCAATGATTTTCCAGACAAATACTTAAGTTTATTTCAACAAAGAAGTATTCGCACGCATCATTTACAACGAAGTAATGATTTTCCTACGATGCATTGGCATGGTAAATACGGAATGGATATGCGTTACCATACTACTGAGTTACTTGAACTCAACTCCTTAATCGAGTTTAATCCTGTCCTACCAAAAGAGTGTAAAGACAGGGAGTATGTAGCTATTGGTGGTTTTATGCCTAAACTACAAGGCGAGTTAATCGATCAACTAGGTGATTGCACCAAAATGATTACCCTAGACACCACAAGGTATTGGATAGAAAATCACCGTGAAGACTTATTGGATGTATTGCACAAAGTAGATGTACTTTCTTTGGACAATATAGAGGCTCGTTTGTTATCCAATGAATTTTCTATCGCTAAGGCGGCAAAAAAAATACTGAGCTATGGTCCTCGTTATTTAATCATTAACAAGGAAGGAAATGGCTCGTTATTGTTTTATGACAAACAAGTGTTTTTTTCTCCAGGGTTACCGCTTTTACAATCATTTGACCCTACGGGGCTTTGCGATTCATTTATCGGCGGGTTCTTGGGATATATTGCTAAAGTAGATGACGTAAGTCTACCAAGTATCAAGCGAGCAATGATTTATGGTAGTACCATATCCTCATTTAGCACAGAAGAGTTTGGCGTAAGAGGTATTACAAACTTAAGCGAAGAGCAGATAGATGACAGGATGCAAGAGTTTATAGAAATGGTTCAGTTTGAAATCAATATAGAAAACGATTGATGATAGGAACATCTTCACTGTCTAAATTAATTGTCTGGTGAATTTTATTTTTTAGAAAAAAGAACTCCAAGAAGGATGTTTTGTATCTTACAAAAATCATTAAACGAAGATTCTACTCGTGAAAATTAATTACTCGGATAAAGTTCAGCTATTTGCTCTTGTACTCTTGGCTTTTTTTTTACCTCTCTGGAGGCTTGGGAGTAGTATTGGCTTTGCCCTAGTAGTTTTACATTGGTTTTACGAAGGTGACTGGAGAAATAAGTGGCCCAAATTAAAACATAATTACTTCTTCTGGGGGACAAGCTTTCTGTTTTTATTATACTTGCTGAGTGCAGTCGTATACCACGACAAGCAGTCAATGTTTGAGTTAGAGAAAAGAATAGGTCTATTCCTCATCCCTACTGTTCTGCTGAGTTCTAGTAGTATTAAAGAAAGGAAAAGCATTATACTATACGTTTTCTTGCTAGGGGTGTTGTTTTTGGATCTTAGGGCTTTAGGCGGGATACTTTATCATTATATGACTGCTGCTAGCTTTAACCTTAGTCAAGGGGGGCAAGTAAATACCATCATTCATCACGAAAGACCTTATGTAGGAGCATTCTCAGCTTTGGGTTTAGCTTTTACGTTATTATTTTATAGAGAAAAAAAGGGAAATAAATACCTGCCTTTAATAGCTGGAAGCATCTTTATCATAACAGTTTTCATTATTTCTGCTAAGCTAGCAATGGGAATGATACTGGTCTTGCTAATGATATTTTTATTACTTCAGTTAGGGAGGAAAAGTATTCTATACCTCTTGGGAGTACTTGCTTTTGGTTGTTCTACTTATTTTTGGATTCCAAGTGTCCACAATCGATTTTCTGACTTAATTGAAAAGAAAAACGAACCAAGGTTATTTATCTGGCCAAGTGCTATTAAGGCTATTCCGTCAAATCCATTCAACCATATTTATGGTACATTTTCAGAAAAAAATACTGAAATAGCATTAAATAAAGAGTATAAAAAAGAAACTCAAATTGCATTACAAACTGCAAGTAGATGGGAAGTGATTGCATATCTCAAAAAAAACAAACTGGACAGTGAGTTTGATTTTAATGTGCCTTATGATATTAAAGATTACTCTAAAGGAAAATGGTGGTGGCTATATGCTGATAAAAAGAATTTCAATACCCACAATCAATTTCTGGGGATCTACTTGAGTTACGGTTTATTGGGTTTGTTATCTATCGGATTCATGATTTATGGACTATCTATCCAACTAGCCCGTTATCGCAACTATTATTTATTATTTAGCATCATTGTGATATTTCTATTTTTGCTCTTTGAAAACATTTTAGCCAAGCAACAAGGGGTATTTATGTTTGGGTTATTTTTGTCTTTGTTTTATACTCAGCCTAGTAACAAAGCTTATTCTTCAATTCATATACACGTTTAACCAGTTTTGCAACGGTCTTTATGTGCGTTTTCCTTAGGTGTAGTCACATGAGTAAATTCTTGTCTTACCCCTATCAAACCAAGGTATTCACGTGCATTTTTAGCTATAAATTGACTTCCGTTATACTTCTTAATCATCACACAAGACCGTTGTAAGGTGAGTTGTTTTAAGTCTTTTTTTGACGAATGTGCTTAAGGTAGTATTATTCTATTTTGTCTATCGCATCTAATATGATTTTACAAGCGATTTTTATTTCTTCTTTTGTAATAATAAGAGGAGGAGCAATTCTCAAAGAATCATCACAATACAAAAACCAGTCGCTTAACAGACCCAATTCAATCGCCTTATCAATAATTTTTTTATTCTGCTCAAAGCTATCAAACTGAACAGCCATTAATAAGCCCTTGTTTCTAATCGATTTGACCGCAGGATGCTTAACTAATAAGCTTTTAATCAACTCAGCTTTCTCTTCCACTTCTTCAATAAGTGAAGTGTTGATTAGCTCTTCGACGCAAGTATGCGCTGCCGCTGCCGACACGGGGTGACCGCCAAAAGTAGTAATGTGCCCAAGAATAGGGTTGTCTTTAAGTACATTCATTATTTCGTTACTAGATATAAAAGCCCCAATTGGCATTCCGCCACCAATACCTTTGGCGGTAACGATAATGTCTGGAGTAATACCATAATGCTCAAACGCCCAAAATTTTCCAGTTCGCCCTGCCCCAGTTTGTACTTCATCTAAGATGAGTAATGTGCCAGTTTCATTACACCTCTCTCTTACGGATTTTAAATAATCATTTTGAGGTAATATTACCCCTGCTTCTCCTTGTATTGTCTCGATAATTATACAGGCAGTTTTAGTAGTTATTTGTCCCAGGTCATCAACATTATTGAATCTAATATGGCTCACGTGAGGAAGTAAGGGACGGTAATTAGCTTTTAATTCTTCATCACCACCTACTGATAAGGCACCGTGTGTGCTGCCGTGGTAGGCATCAATACACGAAATCATTTCTTTCCTGCCGGTATATCTCTTGGCTAACTTTAGAGCACCTTCTACAGCTTCGCTACCACTATTTACTAAGTAGGTAGACTGTAAGTGTTTAGGAAGAGTTTTAACTAAGGATTTAGCAAACTCAACTTGAGGACTTTGCACAAACTCTCCATATACCATTAAGTGCATATAAGTTTCGGCTTGTTTTTGTACAGATTTCACAACTTTAGGGTGGCAATGTCCAAGGCTACTTACACCAATTCCTGATATCATATCAATATACGATTTCCCTGACTTTTCATACATATATACGCCTTTGGCATGATTGATTTCTAGCATCAGTGGGAAGTCAGATGTTTGAGCAATATTTTGCAAAAATATTTGTCTATTGTTCATATATAAAGTCCTTAAACAAAAACAGCGAGTAAATAACTCGCTGTTTTAAAATTAATATGTTATGTTGATTATTATTCAATAATTATTTTTTGAATACCTTCGTCAGCCTTTAAGAAATAAATTCCTTTTGGCAATGTAGATACATCTACGCTATTACCTTCTGCTAAAGTTATTCTAGTATTTCCTAATTGGTCAGTAATACTGATATTATGCAAGTCAGTAGAAAAGTTCAAACTTTCCCCACTTACAGGATTAGGATATACAGTTAGCTTATTTTGTTTGTTTGATGTGCCATAAATTGATGCTAAACATACAGCATCTGAAACAGCTTTAATAGTAACACTTACGTCATAAGTAGAAGGCACGCTGCTTCCACCAGAATAAGCTGTGTAATTTACCGTCATATTATTAGTTCCTGAGCTTGTCGGTGTCCCTATTATACTTAAGCAACTGAGGGTTACATTTCCTGTGCCAGCAATGATAGTACAAGTAGAATTATGGCATTCGTAAGATAATCCTGTCGGAAGGTTGTCAATAGAAGTGACAATAGCAGAATCTACATTTACAGTAAAGCCAAATATGACAATGTTTTTTTGTAATGCGATAGTTAAGGCTTCACTGTATGGAGCACCTTCACAGGCATCTGGCAAAGCACCAGGATAAATTCCAGGTGTTGTAATGCTCTGATCAGGGGTACATTGGGCTTGAGCAGTGTATGCAGTTAATACTATACTTAATGAGAGTAATATTTTTTTCATCTTGTCGTTAATTTAATTGTTCCAATATGCTATTAGCATAGACAACACAATATGATAATATAAGGTGCTTAAAACAAGTAATATTTGCTTTTTTTCTTTTCTCACCATTTTCTCATTAAATCTTCTATTTAAAATCGTTACAAACTATACTTTTTATTCAAAAAATTATAGATATAAATCACTGATTATCAGTTAGTTTTGAATTTACTGTAATAAGTCATTGATTAGACAGGGTTAAATTACTTTGCTTTAATTATTTCAAATATTACATTTGTCCTAATTGTAAAAGAAGCAGTTTGGCAAAGATGATATTTAAAAACAAAATTACGACCGTGCAAAAAGCGATTTTCATTACTTCTCTACTAGTTATTTCAATGTTCTCTTATGGGCAAGATAAGACAGCAGGTAAGGAAGTTTTCGAATCTAATTGTACAGCTTGTCACAATGATGCTATGGCTAGTAGCGGAGTGTACCCAGATTTAACAGGTATTTCTAAAAAAAGAAATGCTGATTGGCTGAAAAGTTGGATTACAGATCCTACTAAGTTTGGTGAGGCAGATGCAGATGCAAAAGCGGTGATAGATGAGTGGCAACCTAAAATGGGTATGATGCCACCTTATTCTTGGTTGTCAGAAGATGAGATGACTAATTTGGTTGCTTACTTAAGTGACGGTGAAGGAAGTGTAGCTATCGAAGAAGAATCTACCAATACAGAAACAGAGACCGTGGTATCCTCTGGAGGAAATACAGACGCAGGAAAAGAGATTTTTGGTGCTAACTGTACAAGCTGTCACCAATTAGGTGCTAACAGTAATTACCCAGAATTGGTAGGTATTACTAAGAAAAGAGGCAATGACTGGTTAAAAAGTTGGATTAAAAATCCTGCGAAATTTGAAGGAGAGGATGCTGATGCAAAAGCGTTAATGGCAGAATGGAAGTCTAAAGCAGGTATGATGACTTCTTTTGATTTTTTATCAGACGAAGAATTAGATAATCTTATTGCATATTTAGCTGTAGCGAAAGCGGAGTCTAAAGAAGTTGCTACTACTAATGGTGGAGACGGTTCTGTTACACCACCTGTCCAAAATGATAGTGGTGTTTCTTCAATGTTGTTAGCACTTGTTTTTATTGCTCTTGCTTTATTGATTGTTGTCTTGTTGTTTATGTCAGCAGTATTAAATAAACAATTAAAGGAAAAAGATGATGCAGGTTTGTTGTCACTTTCTGATAGTGAATACTCAAAACAAACGCATAATATTTTTAAAGTACTTAAGCACCCAGCATTTATTGGATCAATAGCAACTATTGGGTTGTTATTGGGAGCTTGGTGGTTTTTACATAACGTATTATTTGCCATAGGTGTTCAAACAGGTTATCACCCAACTCAGCCAATTAATTATTCTCATAAAATTCACGCAGGTGATATGGGCATTGATTGTAATTATTGCCATACGGGCGTAAGAAAAGCAAAACATGCAAATATTCCTTCTGGAAGTATCTGTATGACTTGTCACACAAAAATTAAAACGGATTCTCCTGAGATTCAAAAATTACATAATTATATGGATTATGATGTAAAGACTGGTAAATTTGGTGATAAACAAACACCAATTGTCTGGAATAGAGTCCATAATATGCCTGATCATGTTTATTTTAATCACTCTCAGCACGTGCAAGTAGGAGGTTTAGAATGCGAAGAATGTCACGGTGAAGTGAAAGAAATGGGAACAGTTTACCAATATTCTACCCTTACAATGGGATGGTGTATTGACTGTCACAGGAATAAAGCCATTAACACTGAAGGGAATGAGTATTATGATAAGCTAAAAGCAGATCATGAGTCGAGTAAAAAAGGAACATTCACTGTAGAAGAAAATGGCGGTCTGGAGTGTGCTAGATGTCACTATTAATCAAATATTAATTCATATTCAGTCTGTTATATAGATTATGGAGAACAATAAAAAATACTGGAAAGGCTTAGAAGAGTTAAATCAAGAGCCAGAATTCGTAGAAAAAGCTCATCAAGAATTCCCTGATTACCTTTCAGTAAAAGAAGGCTCGGATACGGAAGATTCTAATGAAACTAGCCGTAGAGATTTTTTAAAGATAATGGGGTTCAGTGTTGCAGCGGCATCGTTAGCAGCTTGTGAAGCTCCTGTTAGGAAAGTAATTCCTTATATTAATAAGCCAGAGGAGATTGATCCAGGTAAGGCAAATTGGTATGCAACTTCTTATGCTAATGGTAGCTCTTACTGTAGCTTGTTAGTAAAAACTCGTGAAGGAAGACCTGTCAAAATTGAAGGAAACCCAAACTCAATTACTGGAGGTGGTGTAAGCTCTCAAGCATTAGCTTCTCTTTTGAATTTATATGATAGCTCTAGACTTAAAAATTTCCAACAAAAAGGAAAGAAGCTAAGCAAGGAGAAGGTAGACAAGCAAATCATTTTTAGGCTTAGAAAATTAGCGAAAGCAGGAAACAAAACAGTAAGAATAGTTTCTCAAACAATTTTGAGCCCTTCTACCAAATTGGTGATTGAAAAATTCAAAGCACAATATCCAAGTATTGATGTGCAGTTGGTGACTTATGACCCAATGTCTGCAACAGGTATTTTGAAAGCGAATAGCGGAATTCTTCCTGATTATAACTTCGAAAAAGCACAAACTATCGTTAGTTTTTCTGCGGATTTCTTATCTACATGGTTGTCTCCAGTAGAATTTACTAAGCAGTATGTTAAAAACAGAAAGGTTTCGAAAAAAGTTAAATCAATGTCTAAGCATTATCAGTTTGAAAGTACGTTTACTTTGACTGGTGCTAATGCTGATGAACGTGTTGCAATCAAGCCTTCGGAAGAACCTCATTATGTTGTGGCATTGTATAATGCACTTGCTACTAAAGTAGGTAAACCTACAGTAAGTGGTGTTAAAGTAGCCAAACAAGATGCTGTAAATGAAGTAGCGAAAGAATTGTGGTCAAATAAAGGCAAGGCCTTAGTTGTAGCCGGATCTAATGATGAAGCAGTACAGTTTTTTGTAGTTAAAATCAATGAAATTATTGGCGGGACTATTAATAAAGGTGCTTCATTATTGAAACAAGGTAATGATGACAATCTTCTTACTTTCGTAGAAGATTTGACGGCGAATAAAATTGATGGGGTTATATTTTATAATGCCAACCCTGTTTATGATACACCTTTCGGTGAAAAAATTAAAAAAGGATTAGAAGATGTAGAATTGAAAATATCTCTAGCAGATAGATTTGACGAAACAGCTTCTGAATGTGAGTTTGTATGCCCAGATTATAATTATTTAGAATCATGGGGTGATGCTGAACCTAAGTCAGGTGTTGTGAGTATTATTCAACCTACAATTTCACCTATTTTTGATTCAAAAGAAAAAGATTTTGAAAATCGTGCTGCTCAGGAATCATTCTTAGTTTGGGCAGAAGAAAAAGACACCAGTTATTATAACTTCTTACAAAATAATTGGAAAGAGAATTTTTTCTCTAAACAATCTAAAGAAGTTTCATTTGATAAATTTTGGTTCAATTCAGTTAGAGATGGTGGATTTATATATACGCCAACTAAGGTATCAATAGAACCAGTATTAGTAGAGGATGAAGCTACAGAAAGTGATAGTACAGTGATTGTAATGCCTGTAAAAAGCTTATTCAAATACAACAAAGGAGTTTCTTTATCATCGGCATCATCAATCATTAAGAAAAGATATCAGGGAAGTACTGGTTTTGATTTTGTAGTATATGAAAATTCGTTGATGGGTACAGGGGCATTTGCTAATAATCCATGGATTTTAGAAATGCCAGATCCGATTTCAAAGGTAACTTGGGATAATTATGTAGCAGTATCTATTTCGGATGCTAAAAAACTAAATTTATCGCAAGGTGATATTGCTAATATTGTGATAAAAGGAATTGGAGAAACAGCACTTCCAGTATTGATTCAACCAGGCCAAGTAAGCGGATCGCTTTCTGTTGCTCTAGGCTACGGTCGTACTAAAGCAGGTAAAATTGCTGAAAAATTAAGATTATACGAAAACCCAGCAGGAAGTAAAGTAAAAGCGGTAGGTGTTGATGTGTTTCCATTTGTTTCGGTAAAACACAGTACGTTATTGTATGCTACGTCTGGTGCTAGGATTGCTAATTCAGGTAAAAAGTATAGATTGGCTCAAACTCAAACTCATCACACCATTATGGGACGTGATACTGAGGGAGGCGAAACAATTATTCAAGAATCTACTCTTGCTAATTATAAGCAAGAAGAAAAAGCTAAATTACATAGAACAGGAGTTGTTTCTAAAGATATTCAAACATCAGAAGGAATCTTATCACCTGACAAAATTGATCTTTGGGCTGCACCTACTCGTGATGAGGAAGGAAATGTTCAAGAGTCAATTATTCACGAATACAAGAATCATCATTGGGGGATGGTCATTGATTTAAACTCATGTACTGGATGTTCGGCATGTATCGTGAGTTGTACGTCTGAAAACAATGTACCTGTTGTAGGTAAAGACGAAGTACTTCGTCGTCGTGAGATGCACTGGTTACGTATCGATAGATATTATTCTAGTGATGCTACAAGAAAAGATGGCTTCAAAGCGATGGAGCATCCTAGTGAAAATCCTAGAGTTGTATTTCAACCGATGATGTGTCAGCATTGTAATAATGCAACTTGTGAGACAGTATGTCCAGTAGCTGCAACTACACATAGCTCTGAAGGGCTAAACCAAATGGCGTATAACCGTTGTATCGGTACTCGTTATTGTGCTAATAATTGTGCTTATAAAGTACGTCGTTTCAATTGGTTTAACTATTCAGATACCTTAGCGGAAGATAGAGAAGCAGGTGTTGTCAATACATCTATGAATGATGACTTAGGTAAGATGGTATTAAATCCAGACGTTGTTGTTCGTGCACGTGGTACAATGGAGAAATGCTCTATGTGTGTACAACGTATTCAAGCCGGTAAGCTTAAAGCAAAAATGGAAGGAAGAAGAACATCTGATGACGACATTAATACTGCTTGTGCTTCTGTTTGTCCAGCCGATGCAATTGTATTTGGTGATATGAATGATGCAAATAGTGAAATCAGTAAAGTACTTGCTGAAGAAAATGCAGATAGAGCATATCATGTATTGAGTGAGATTAACGTTAAGCCTAACGTTGCTTATTTGAGTAAAATTAGAAATATTTAATTATAAAATAGATAGAATCGATGGCAATTACATCTTCAGTTAGACCCCCCTTAATAACAAATGGTAAAACTTTCCATGATGTTACGGAGGATATTTGTAAAAGGGTAGAGCAGTCTCCTTCTAAAATATGGATTATGGCATTTAGTGCTTCGGTATTATTGCTTTTAATAGGCTTGTATGGAGTTTATCGTTTAGTCTTCTTTGGTATTGGTGAGTGGGGACTAGACAAAACAGTTGGTTGGGCATGGGACATTACCAATTTTGTATGGTGGGTAGGTATTGGTCATGCTGGTACACTTATTTCGGCTGTATTATTATTATTTCGTCAGAAATGGAGAACAAGTATTAATCGTGCAGCAGAGGCGATGACAATTTTTGCAGTAATTTGTGCATTGATGTTTCCAATGCTTCATCAAGGTCGTCCTTGGGTAGGGATGTATTGGTCGTTACCTTTCCCTAATACATTTGGCTCTTTGTGGGTGAATTTTAATTCACCACTATTATGGGATGTATTTGCGATATCTACTTATTTCTTGGTATCTCTTGTATTTTGGTACATTGGTTTAATTCCAGATTTTGCTACTGTTCGTGATAGAGCTAAGAATAAAATTTCTAAAACAATTTATGGTGCTTTATCACTTGGTTGGGATGGTGCAGCAAAAACTTGGATGCGTTATGAGACTGTAGCATTGGTGTTAGCAGGTCTTTCAACGCCTTTAGTACTCTCTGTGCATACAATTGTATCTTTTGACTTTGCTACATCAGTAATACCAGGATGGCATACAACAATTTTCCCTCCATATTTTGTGGCAGGAGCAATCTTCTCAGGTTTTGCAATGGTACAGACTTTGATGCTTGTTACTAGAAAGGTTTATAAACTAGAGGATTATATTACGATTAATCACGTAGAGTCAATGAATAAGGTGATTATGAGTACAGGGTCAATAGTTGGTATTGCATATATCACTGAGTTTATAATTGCCTTTTATTCGGGAGTGATGTATGAAGAGTATTGTTTTCTTAACCGTATGGCAGGTCCTTATGCTTGGGCATATTGGACAATGATGACTTGTAATGTGATTACTCCTCAATTCTTTTGGTTTAAGAAAATTAGAACAAGCTTTACAGCAACATTTATTTTGGCAATTGTTGTAAACATTGGGATGTGGTTTGAGCGATTTGTGATTATTACAACATCATTGAGTAGAGATTATTTACCATCGTCTTGGACATACTTTAAACCATCATCTGTTGATGTATTGACGTATCTCTTTACGTTTGGATTATTCTTTACATTATTCTTCTTGTTTGCCAAATTTTTCCCAGTGATTAATATGGCGGAAGTTAAAAGTGTGTTAAAAAGTTCATCAGAAAAGAAAAATAAATAGGGAGGACTTATGAGTAGTACTGTAGGACATAATTACCTAGTAGGTGTATACGACGACGAAGACATTTTGTTAAAAGGTGTTACACATGTTCGTAATAGTGATGTAAAAATTGAAGAAGTTTTTACGCCATATCCAATTCACCATCTAGAAGATGCTTTAGGGTATAAGAGATCAAGGTTATCAGTGGTTGCTTTTATCTTTGGGATTACGGGAACGACACTAGCTTTAACGATGCAGATATTGATGTCGGTAGTAGATTGGCCAATGAATATTGGTGGAAAATCACTCCTCCCATGGCCTGACTTTGTGCCGATTGGATTTGAACTTTCTGTATTATTGTCAGCATACGGTATGGTAGGTACATTTATAGTTCGATCAGGTTTAAAACCAACTAATATCAGCCCTAGAATGTTTGATACTAGAAGCACAGATGACAAGCACGTGATGGCGATTGACTTGGATGTGAATCACGGGAAATCTGAAGATGAAATTCGTGAGGTGCTTCAAGCAAGTGGTTGTGTTGAGGTCAATAATAAAGTTTTTGATTAAAAATTAATTAGGCTAAAATAAAATGCTTAAAATGTATAAAAAAGGAAGTTTATTAATCGCTGTAGTAAGTTTGATGTTATTGAACAGTTGCTACAAAGTAAATAAAAAGGCAGATCCTGATAATTTATCAGAAACTCCTGGGACAGAATACGCTCCTCAGATGTATCACTCTGAAGCTTATGATCCAATGTCTCAAATTGTAGACAAAGGAGCAGGAGTTGAGTACTGGCCGTGGGATTCTGTAGGAACAGATCAAAAACATGGTGAGTGGTATAATAGTAATTATTACAATCCTCATGATATGAATGTGAGACAGCCAGCAAAAGGTTCTATTTCTAAGAAAGCATACTATTATAATATTGAAAAAGACGATTTAGATTTAGCAGATGCTCAACCAGATGATATATATATATTTGATAGAGAGTTTGGAGAGCTTACTACTAAAGGAAAAGGACAATATAAAAAAGCAGAAGTATTGTATATGAGATATTGTTCTCCTTGTCATGGGATAGAAGCAGATGGAAAAGGAAAAGTGCCTTTCCCAGGTGTTGCAAATCTAAAAGGAGGTGCTTTAAAAAGAAGAACTGAATCTTATATCTTTCATGTGATTACAATGGGTAAGAACAATATGAGATCTCATGCTGCCCAAGTAAGCTATATGGACAGATGGAAAATAGCAGCGTACATTAAGGAATTACACAAAAAATAACCTATTAAAAATATATCATGGTAGAAATGGTAGAAGAAAATTTTGAATTTACAGGGAAGGCTAAGTCTACTTTATTTAAAGTGATTGCAGTAGGGCTTGTATTGGCAGCATTTGGTATCTTTGGCTTGAGTCAAGGATGGTGGGATCCTGCACACGCATCAGGTCATCATGCTTCTCTTATGGAACAACCTTTACTAGTGGAACATACTTCGGGGCATGACGAAGCTATGCATCAGGCTAATGAAGCAATAGAGCATGCTAACGCAGGTCATGTAGAAAATCATGGTGCTCATGAAGAGCATGGTGGATACACTTTTATGAAAAGAGTAAAAGTGGGGTTATGGGTAAACAATATCTATTTCTTAGGACTAGCAATAGTTGGAGTGTTCTTCTTTGCCATTAATTATGTGACTTGGTCTGGCTGGTCAGCGGGATTAACTAGAGTGTTTTTATCTTTAGGCTCATATTTACTGGTAGCAACAATATTGACTCTAGGTTTGTTTTTCTTTTCGTCTCATGACTTATTTCATTGGACTCATGACGGGATAGCAGAAACAGATCATATCATTGCCTCTAAAACATGGTACTTGAATCTCCCGTTTTACATTGGAAGAATGGTTGTGATTCTTGGAGGTTGGTCACTATTTCATTATTTCTTAAAAAGAGAAGCGAAATTAGAAGATAATAATGGTGGAGTATTACATCATGCTAGAATTATCAACTGGTCTGCTGGATTTATTGTATTCTTTGGTGTTTCTTCTTCTATGGGAGCATGGGATTGGATTATGTCAATTGATACACATTGGTTTTCTACTTTATTCGGTTGGTTTGTATTCTCAAGTTGGTTTGTGTCAGGACTTGCAGTAATTACTTTGTTGACAATTTTCTTGAAAGAAGCAGGTTATCTAAAAGTAGTGAGCACAGAGCACTTGCATGATTTAGGGAAATACTTATTTGCATTTTCTATTTTCTGGACTTATATCTGGTTTTCTCAATTTATCTTGTACTATTACTCAAATATTCCAGAAGAAACAATCTATTTTGTAGAGAGGTTGTTTTTTAATATGGGTAATTACGCACCAATATTTGTTATTAATTTATTAATTAATTTCTTGTTCCCATTCTTGTTTTTGATGACAAGAGGGTCTAAGAGAGTTACAATAATGTTAAAAGTAGCAGCAATTGGGATTTTAATAGGTCATTGGTTTGATTTCTATTTGATGATTGCACCAGGAGTATTAAAAGAGCATGGTGGGCTGAATGTAGGAATGTTATTTTTTGAGGTGGGAGTAACAATGGTATTTGGAGGATTATTTGTCTTCACTGTATTAAAAGGGTTAACAACTATTGGTTTGATTGCAAAGAATCATCCATTCTTAGAGGAGTCTATTCATCACCATACATAAATGGTGAATAAACATAAGAAAAGGGCATCTTAGACATCGTTTAAGGTGCCCTTTTTTATACACATTGTTTAGTGCTAAAATTTTTCTTGATGAAAAAGTGATTCTTGTCACTTTTATATGAAATATGAACTATTGTGTCTAAGTCTGAAAGGCTACTAATAACTAAATAAGGTTATGATAAGGTGTATTTAGACACTCTAGGTACAAAAATCAAATTTTAGCTTAAAGAAGTTAAACCTAAAATAAGGAGTAAAAAAAAATGATATTCATTAGCTAGAACGCTTTTTTTTGTTAATTTTGGGGCTACAAAAACACTCAATAGAGTGTTAGTGAAGATTTTATAAGAGTTAGATAAAAAAGAGGTAGTAAATTATGAGTTTAATGATAGGTCTTGCGATATTATTGATTGTGGTTATCTTAATTTTGATTTTCAGAGTTCAGTCTGCATTGTCAGCAGTAAAGGGTGATGATGAAAAGAAAGGTTTTGGTTTGAATAAGCTAAATGCAACATTGTTCCTCATCTTTATGGGTGGAATGTTTGGATTATTCTTTTGGTATACTTTTGGTCGGATGGATGATTATATGTTACCAGAAGCGTCTACCATACATGGTAAAATTACAGATAGTATGTTATGGGTCTCTTTGGTGATTTGTATTATAGTGATGATTGTTGTGAACGCATTATTGTTTGTCTTTGCTCATAAGTATCAATATAAAAAAGAAACTAAAGCTAAATTTTTTCCAGATAATTCTGCATTAGAATTAGCTTGGACGGTGATTCCTGCTATTGTATTGACTTATCTTATTTTTAATGGTTGGCAAGAATGGACAAATATTACAGATACAATGACTACTGAGCAAATTCAAAAACAAAACGTTGTTGAGTTAGAGGTGGTCGGAGAGCAATTCAAATGGAGTTGTCGTTATCCAGGAGCTGACGGTAAACTAGGCACACATTACTTCAGAAGAATTGATGCTGAAAATAGCTTCGGGCTTAAAGTAGAAGACAAAGCAGGATTAGATGACTTTACTCCTAGAGAAATTCATCTTCCTGCAGGTAGAAAAGCAATTATTTATATTAGGGCAAAAGATGTTTTGCACTCAGTATTTATCCCTCACTTTAGAGTGAAAATGGATGCTGTACCAGGTAGCCCTACTAAATTTTCATTTGTGCCAGATGTAACAACATCTGAGATGAGACAAAAGTTAAATAACCCAGACTTTAATTATGAGATGGTCTGTGCTGAGATTTGTGGTAATGGTCATTTTAATATGAGATATAAAGTTGTTGTAGAGACAGAAAAAGAGTATCAGAAATGGTATACTTCTCAAAAACCTTGGTCTAAAGGGAGTAAAGATTATATCTTAGAACAGCTTCAACAATATAGTCCAAGCCTTATCGGAGAATACGCAACTTATTTGGATCAACTTTCTGGAGAGAAGGTGGAATACGTAACGATATCTGGTTTAGTAAAAGATGCAGAAGGAAATCCTTTATTAGCTAAAGTAAGTGTTATTAATAATGAAACAGGAGATATTTCGGAGAATACAGTATCAGATGCAAGCGGAAAGTATAGTTTTTCATTGCCTAAAGGCTCAGATTATGGTGTTACATATTCTTTAGAGAATTACTTATTCAGTTCTCAGAATGTGAATTTGGGCGATGATTATTCAGGAACGAAATTTAATAGTAGTGATGTAGTTTTGAGTAAGATTGAAGTTGGTGCTAAAGTAGCCCTTCGAAATGTATTTTTTGATACAGGTAGTGCTCACTTAAAAAGAAGTTCTAAACAAGAATTACATAAGTTGATTCTTTTATTAGAGGAAAATTCACATATGAAAATAGCATTAATTGGTCATACTGATAGCCAAGGAGATGATGTTGCTAATATGACACTTTCGGAAGAAAGAGCCCATGCTGTAAAATCTTATTTGTTAGATTTTAAAATTAAAAAATCAAGATTAGAACATACAGGAAAAGGTGAAACAGAACCTGTAGCAGACAATGAAACTGCTGAAGGAAGGGAATTAAATAGAAGAACTGAATTAAGTATAGTAGAGCTTTAAAAGCTTCGTTAAACTTTATCTTAGATTATAAAAGAGAAAAAAATGGCTGTAGCATTAGATACACATGATGATCACGCTCACGATGAGCACCACGAATTATCATTTATTCAAAAGTACGTTTTTAGTTATGACCATAAGGTTATTGCTAAACAGTATTTAATTTCAGGAATTGTTTGGGCATTTATTGGTGGTATGCTATCAGTGATGTTTAGGTTACAATTGGCTTTTCCAGATGCTGATCTTTCTTGGATAGGAAGTGTCCTTGGTGATGGATGGGTTGAGAATGGTAGTATTAATAAAGGAAGATTCCTCGCAATGGTTACAATGCATGGTACCATTATGGTGTTTTTCGTACTTACAGCAGGATTAAGTGGTACATTTAGTAATTTCCTTATCCCGTTACAGATTGGAGCTAGAGACATGGCGTCAGGATTTATGAATATGCTTTCGTATTGGATATTTGTATTGTCTAGTATCGTAATGTTTTCTTCATTCTTTGTTGAGACAGGTCCAGCATCTGGTTCTTGGGTAGCTTATCCACCTTTAAGTGCCTTACCGCAAGCAATGGACGGTTCTAAGTTAGGAATGACTTTGTGGCTTGTTGCTATGGCTCTATTTATTGTATCATCATTATTAGGAGGGATTAATTATATCGCAACGATAATTAACCTTAGAACAAAAGGAATGTCATTTGATAGACTTCCATTAACGGTTTGGTCCTTTTTTGTGACTGCAATTGTAGGTTTGGTTTCATTCCCTGTTTTATTATCGGCAGCTTTATTATTAGTTTTTGATAGAAGTTTTGGGACTTCATTCTATTTATCGGATATCTATATAGTTGGTGAAGCACTAGATCACGTAGGAGGTAGCCCTGTTTTGTATCAACATTTATTTTGGTTCTTGGGGCATCCAGAGGTGTACATTGTGATTTTACCATCATTGGGGATTACTTCAGAGGTAATCGCAACAAATTCACGTAAACCAATTTTTGGTTATAAAGCAATGATTGCTTCGATGGCAGGAATTGGGTTTTTGTCATGCATTGTATGGGCACACCATATGTTTGTATCAGGGATGGATCCAATGTTAGGTTCTATATTTATGTTTTTGACTTTAATTATTGCGGTTCCTTCAGCTGTAAAAGCTTTTAATTATATTACAACACTTTGGAGAGGGAATATAATTTTTACTCCAGCTATGTTGTTTGCAATTGGATTGGTTTCATTATTTGTAGCAGGAGGTGTGACAGGTATTGTGTTAGGTAATGCCGCTTTAGATATTCAGTTACATGATACTTACTTTATTGTAGCTCACTTTCACTTGGTGATGGGTGCCGCTTCGTTCTTTGGTATGATGGCAGGTGTTTACCATTGGTTTCCAAAAATGTTTGGAAGAATGATGGATCCTCGTTTAGGGATGCTTCACTTCTGGTTGACTTTTGTAGGGGTATATATGGTTTTCTTCCCAATGCACTATTTAGGGATAGCAGGTTTCCCTAGACGTTATTATTCGTTTGCCGTAGAAGGTTCTGGATTATTTAATATTTTACATGAAGTAAATGTATTCGTTACAATTGCTGCAGTATGCACATTCTCTGCTCAGATGATATTTGGCTTTAACTTCTTCTACAGTATCTTTAAAGGTAAAAAAGCAACTCAGAATCCTTGGGGTTCAACAACTCTTGAGTGGACAGCACCAATCACATTAGGTCACGGTAACTGGCCAGGAGATATTCCTGAGGTACACAGATGGCCGTATGATTATAGTAAGCCTGGGTCGGAGTCTGATTTTATTCCTCAGAATACTCCTTTCTCAGAAACTCCAGAATCTAATTTAGAAATAGAGTCATAAAAAACTTATGTCATGTCTTACTAAGGCGTGACTTTAGTAAATGAGAGACTATCTTTTTGATAAGTCTTACTTATTATAAATTCTTTAACACTATTATCCTTGGATCAGGTATACACTAACATATCAATTATAGAAAAAGTAAAATCCTTTGGACAATTACTTAAATTTAGATTAAGTTTTTTAGTAGCTTTTTCTGGGTCTATGATATATATATTAGCCTCACCTAGAGAAATTAGCATAGTAAACTTAATGTTGTTTGCTGTAGGTGGTTTTATGGTGACTGGAGCAGCTAACATTATTAACCAAATAATAGAGGTGGAGTATGATAAATTAATGAATAGGACAATGAACCGCCCCTTGCCTACAGGAAGATTGTCAGCGACTGAGGCTGCTATCTTTGGTTTGGTTATAGGTATTATAGGTTTATATGTGCATTATATGTATTGTAATCCACTGACTGCTTTGTTGTCATTTATTTCATTACTACTGTATGGTTTTGTTTACACACCGCTCAAAAGAGTTGGTCCGATAGCTGTATTTGCAGGAGCTGTTCCAGGTGCTTTACCACCATTAATCGGTTGGGTTGCTGCTCAGGGTAGTATCACAATAGAAGCCTTGATTTTGTTCGGGATTCAATTTATTTGGCAATTTCCTCACTTTTGGGCAGTGGCTTGGATTGCCGATGAAGATTATAAAAGAGCAGGATTTAAATTATTGCCTTCTAAAGGAGGAAAGGATTTAAAAACAGCTTTTAACATCATGACTTATACACTATTGTTAACACCCTTATCTTTATTGCCATTTTTTATTAATTTGACGGGCAAGACCTCAGCAATTATTGTGACTTTAACAGGGATTGTATTTTTAATGACAACCTTTAGGTTGATGCAAAAATGTGATAGAAAATCCGCATTATATATAATGTTTGGGTCATTTTTGTATTTACCAATTGTTCAGATTGCTTACGTATTAGATAAAGTTTAATGAAAGCATCATTTATAGAAAATATTGACAATAAAGAAGGATCAGTAGTTCATCCTAAAAAAATGATTATTTGGATATCTATGATATCTATCGTGATGATATTTGCGGGACTTACATCTTACCTTATTGTACGTAAAGCGGAGGGTAATTGGGCAGATTTAACAATTCCAAGTATATTTGTTTGGAGTACTGTTGTAATTATAATAAGTAGTATCGTTCAGCAATTAGGGTTACTCCTTTTTAATAGAGGAAAAGAAAATATAGCTAAGTTATTAGTAGTACTAACCATTGTATTGGGTTTTGCGTTTATGTATATTCAGCAGGAAGCTTGGATGGATTTATTTAATCAAGGTTTTGCCGTAGGAGGACCAGGTAGTAACTCTTCGGCATCTATTATTTATATCCTTGTTTGGGTTCATATTGCTCATATTATTATAGCGTTACTTTACTTAGTTTCGTTATTATTCGTTATTATACTTCCTAAGTACACCGATAGTGTCAAGCGTAGATTCGAGAGTTCTACTATATTTTGGCACTTCCTAGGCTTGCTTTGGATTTATTTATATGTATTTTTACTGTTAAATTATAATTAAAAAAGATATGTCAACTGCAATTGTTAACGAAGAAAATTTATGGGGCGGAGGAAAAAGCCCAATGGGTGCCAGTTATGGTAAACTGATGATGTGGTTCTTTTTGGTGTCGGATGCCTTTACTTTTTCAGCATTTTTGGCATCGTATGGATTTTCAAGGTTTAATAAAGCTGCAAATTCTATCATAGAAGGACAAATATATATCCCATCGTTGGATAAATGGCCAGTACCAGAAAAAGTATTTGATTCTATACCTGTGTTGGGTTCAGGTTATCCGTTAATTTTTGTAGGGATTATGACATTTGTATTGATTATGTCATCGGTAACTATGGTACTAGCCGTAGATGCTGGCAAACGTATGGATCAAGCAGCAGTAGCTAAATGGATGTTGTGGACAATTCTTGGTGGTATGGCATTTATTGGCTGTCAAGCTTGGGAATGGATGCACTTTATACATGGTACGGCTCATGGTATGACACTTGCAGATGGCACTACTGTTTTCGGTGCTAATCTTGTTCAAAATGAATATGGACCATCTCACTTTGCTCAATTCTTTTTCTTTATCACAGGATTTCACGGTACTCACGTACTATCAGGTATAATTATTAATATTATTATATTCTATAGAGCAGCTACGGGATTGTACCAAGAGAGAGGTCATTATGAAATGATTGAGAAAGTAGGGTTATACTGGCACTTTGTTGATTTAGTTTGGGTATTTGTATTTACATTCTTCTACTTAGTATAAGTTATTCAAAATAATAGTTATTATTCATTATAAAATATTTTAGATATGTTACATGAACAAAAAATAGACCATCCTATAATACCAGCGGATAAAAAAGTAATCCGAAAAATATGGATGATTGCAGGAATATTAGGTGTTGTTACAGCAATAGAATATATTTTTGCTTTTAGTATGCACGCAGGAGGTTTACGAAACTTTATATTTATAGCACTTACTTTTGTAAAAGCTTTTTTCATTATGTCTGAGTTTATGCACATGGGACATGAGAAAAAAGCTTTAGCATGGTCGGTATTGGGACCTTTAGTACTTTTGATGTGGCTAGTATTGGCTTTCTATTTTGAGTCGACTGCTTTAGAAAATGCTCTTTCTACTATTTGGGGTAGATAATAGTTCGCAATATGAAATGGAATACAAAAATAGGCATCTTACTAATTCTCTTAGTGATGCCTATTTTTTTTTACTTTACAGTTTTACTTTTCGGTTTTAATAGTAACCTTCCTAGTTTGCCTCATTACTTTCCAGTGGGTGATACATCTTATGTAATAGAAGGGAAAAAGGTGACAGACACCATTTATCATCAAGTGCCGTACCGTAGCTTTATTAATCAGCACAACGAAGAAATAGGAAAAACTCAACTGAGTGGTAAGATCAAAATTGTAGATTATATTTTTACTACCTGTGGGAAGCAATGCCCTAAAATGACTGAAAATTTAAAGGACGTTTATGAAACCTTTCGGGAAAGTGAAGATGTTATTATATTAAGTTATTCTGTAAATCCGAGTAATGACACACCCAAAATTTTAAAAGCTTATGCTGATAGCTACACTATTGATAAAGGAATTTGGCATTTTCTGACAGGAGAGAAAGAAGCTATTTACACCCATGCTAGGACAGGTTATTTCTTGTCTGCATTAGAAGATGAGCAATTTTCTGGAAATTTTTTGCACAGTGATAAAGTTTTATTGGTTGACAAAGAGAATTTTGTGAGAGGCATTTATACCTGTACTGATATAGATGAAATAAAACGATTAATTACTGAAATTGGGGTATTAAAAACTAGCTATGGTGATTTGGAGTAGAGAAAAAAAGTTAAGTTTTACTGTAAATGTTTTAGCTATTGCGATACCCGTATTGGTGGCAACACTATTGGGTATGAATCGTACTGATCAAAAATTAGACTTAGGAGATTGGACAAAGTTTTTACCTCATTTCATAGGACTTATTAATACACTGACGAGTTTAGTATTGATTATGGCATTAGTTGCTATAAAAAAAGGGGCTCAGTTATTACACAAAAGATTGATATATGTTGCCATTTCTTTGGGGGCAGTATTCTTGCTGACTTACGTTACCTATCATTTATCCAATACGTCTGTAATGTTTGGAGATATAGACCATAATGGGGCTTTAAGCGACAGTGAAAAGACTCAATTGGGTTTTATGAGACCCGTTTACTTGACTTTGTTAATTAGTCACATTACTCTATCAATTGTGGTAGTGTGGTTTGTGTTACAGGCCCTAAAGTATGCGATGTTAGGAGATTTTAAAACACATAAAAAAGCTGTAAAAATAGCTTATCCTGTATGGTTATATGTATCTGTTACGGGAGTATTTGTTTATTTATTGATTAGAGATTATTATGTATAAGAAAATAATTTTGTTTATCTTTTCGTTATTAGCTACAGCGGTGTATTCTTGGTCTCAATGTGCAATGTGTAAGGCTGTCGCCGAAAACGGAAGCGAAGAGGCATCCAAAGGATTAAATACAGGGATATTGTATTTGATGTCCCTACCATATATTTTAGTAGGGATTATTGGTGTTGTGATGTATCGGATGCATAAAAAAAGACAAAAATTAAAGCATAATATTGATTGAAGAAAAATGAAAATTCTAAATTTTTGAGAAATGTGTTTACCTTAGCATTTGGGGTGATGATTACTTTTTTGTCATTTTTTTTCTCTAACTCTTTGTCTGATGATGATTTAGAAAACTTATCTCATAAAATAGAAAAACACTTAGAATCGATTAATAATGAGTTTGATAAAGGAGCCGATTTTAAAGAGGTCGGTTCTGTTTTTCATTACACCATAATAGATCAAAAATTAAAAACTTGGAACGAGCACACAAGTGGAATCTTAGACAAGGAGCTATTAAGCGTTAAGTCTGAAAAATGGCAGATGTATAAGTTTAAGTCAGGAATTTATGCAGGGCTTTACAAACAAAACAAAGTATTACTTGTTCCTTTTTATAGGAAATACAGGATTGAAAGTTCCCATTTGTTCTCTCATGTTAACAAAGATATTTTTCCTGTATGGGTGAGCAAGGTTCAACTTAGAAATAAAAATAATAAACTTAAAGAGATATCCTTTAAATACGGCAAGCTATACTTAGCCTTGTCAGATGATGTGAC
The DNA here is from genome assembly GCA_964511645.1 of uncultured Cytophagales bacterium. Taxonomy (GTDB): domain Bacteria; phylum Bacteroidota; class Bacteroidia; order Cytophagales; family JAAEPT01; genus CAZEGV01. Next base: position 7,759 of record CAZEGV010000027.1, on the reverse strand, counting down.
TGCATTTAGTGGGAGAACTATTCTATATGTGTTAGGAGTATTTTTGATTGCATTGTCGTTGGTTTTACTGAGGAAATCTTCTCATAAGAAAGTGTTTTATTTAGCTATTTTATTTGTGTTTTTAACGGCTATTTTTCTCTTTTTCAAAATTTTGGGTATTCCAGAAGGTCTTTCTAATTACCCTTTGTTTTCATCATCTGCTTTTGCGTATTCTTCTTTTTTTTCTTCATTGGGAGATGTGTTATATCTATCTCTTTTAGCTTTATTAGGAGGTTGGTTATTATTGAGAGGAATTGTTTATAAGGATAGAGCAGTTGTTTTTAGGTGGTTGAAGAAAAAATCGGGAACTAGCTGGGCTATTTATCTATTATTATTTTGCGGGTATTTACTCTTCATGCTTTTGTATGCGGGTATTCTGATGTTACATCAGAACACTACTTTGATTTTAGACGTTACTTACGAGTTAGATTTCTTCACCGTTAAGTTTTTTTATTATGTGATTTTCGCAGTATTTAGTGCTGTTTTTTTATTGGGGCATCTGTTTTTAACGAAACTTCTTTTTGGTTTTTCTTTCAGAGAGATTCTATATAAGCATATTATACTGGCGTTAGTGTTTATCCCAATTATTGTGTTACTATTTTCTTGGCAGGGGTTATTGTTTTTATCGGCCTATGCACTGATTGCCTTGTTGATGTATAAATACGCCTATTACATGGACAGGATGTTAGGTTATGAATTACATGGTTTAATGCTTTTATGGATTTTGATGACTTCAGGGATTGTCGCCACAGTTATCCTAGATGAGACAATCAAGAGAAAGGAGAGAACCTTACATAAAGTCTCTGAAAGACTAATTACACAAGGAGATGAAGAAACAGAGTACTTGATGTTTCAAATTAAGGAACAAATAGAGTCAGATATCTCTAATGTTAACTTTATGCGTGTACCAGGAATGGGGCTTAAGCGGATAGTAAAAGAGAGGATGAATAAATTATACCTCAAACATTACTTTAGTGAGTATAACATAGATCTAATGCTTTTTGATCACAAGGGAGAAGAATTGTTTCAGCAAAAACCATTGAGTTGGTGGAAAAAGAGATATTTAAAACCTGAAAACAGAAGGTTAAAAGGAGTTTATTTTTCTGAAGATTTACTTGGAGAGCAAAACTCTCAACATTTTATTTCTGGTGATTTTAAAAAAGACGGAATTATTTATGGATCTTTTTTAATTCGCTTACAAGCACAAGAGCTAAGTAGTAAGGGTATTGTCCCTGAGCTTTTACGAGAAAGTAAGATAGAGTATGAAGAGTTTGAAAAAGTTCATTACTGTGTAATAAGAAATGGTGAGGTTAAGTACAGTATAGGAAAAATTGATTACGACAAGCAGTTTTTATTAAAGCATAGTAAAAATAACCACAAAGTATTTTCTGATGCTAAAATGTTACATGAAATAGAGTTAAATGAACAAAATAATGGTGTGATTGTTTCTGTCGAAAAAAATGCATTGAAAGTTTGGTTAGATAACTTTTCATTTCACTTGATTATTCTTTCTACTGTGTTTTTTGGGGGCTTGTTTATTTACATTGCTTATAGAATGATAAAAGGAAATCCTATTGGGGTTTTGTCAAAAGTTCAGTTGTATTTATACATATCGTTTTTAGTACCATTGATTTTGGTAAGTGTTGTTAGTTTGTCTATTACACGGTCTAACTATGATAAAAAAATACATCAAGACTTTGAAAGTAAAGTGAAGTACTTAACAGAAGTGGTGAAATCTGTTGTGACAAAAAATCCATCTTTACTGAAGGGAGAGTTACAGAAAATAGCCAAGTATTCTCAAACGGACATCTCTATTTTTGACTTGAGTGGTCAGCTACGTTATACGACTCAACCTCTACTGTATGATAACCTGATTATATCTAAGCACATGAGTTCAGAGGCATATCGGCAAGTAATTGAAAAAAAACAAAAAGCAGTGTTTCTCAATGATAGGATTAATGAATTTGATTATAAATCAATTTATGTATCTGTTCAGAACAACGCCACAGCATCACCTTTATGCGTAGTTCATTTCCCTTTGTTTTATTCTTACACTACACTTAAGAAGTCAAAAGCGGTACAGTTTACAACAGTTTTAGAAATTTTTATTGTGGTTTTTTTTATTATCGTTTTATTGGCAATCTTGTCTTATTGGTCTATTCTTACACCTGTATTACTTGTCGCAAATAGACTAAAGGAAACATCCTTTACAGAAAAAGAAAAATATATTGAGTGGAACAATGATGATGAGATTGGAACAATCGTGTCGGGATATAATACCATGCTGGATAAAATTGCAGAAGCAAAGCAGTTATTGAAAAAAACAGAAAAAGAAAAAGCTTGGAGACAAATGGCTCAGCAAGTAGCTCACGAAATTAAAAATCCTTTGACACCCATGAAGTTAAAACTTCAGATGATGCAATATAGGTTAGCCAAAAAAACTGACGAAGATAACGAGCAGTTTCAGAAGGAAATCCATGCGATTTTAGAGCAGGTAGATATTGTGAGTGATATTGCTACCTCGTTCTCTTCATTTGCCAAAATGCCTGCACCTAAAGAAGAGGTGGTAGACTTGTTAAAAGTACTCAACAGAGAAGTTGAATTGTTTTCGCATGAAGGTATTGAAATAAAAATGTTATGTGAGCTGTCTACAATAATGGTCTCAATTGATGAGAAACTGTTAAGTAGAGTGATTTCTAATATTTTATTGAATGCCCAGCAATCATATGATAATGATGACTTAAAGTTGATTGAAGTAAGCTGTGAAAAAACAGAAGAAAATATCACCTTCTCTATTCAAGATTTCGGAAAGGGAATTGCTGATGAGATTAAAAACAAGGTGTTTTTGCCAAACTTCACAACAAAAGTCAAGGGCTCTGGTATAGGTTTGGATGTAGCCAAAAGAGGTGTTGAGTTTTGCGGAGGTAGGATATGGTTTGAGTCCGAATTAGGAGAAGGAACTGTATTTCATGTACAATTACCATTAATCTCGTGAGACTTGGACTTATATGTCTAATTTTATTTTTAACTTCGGTAGTTTATAGTCAAAATAACCTGAGATGTATTTGGCTAAAGAATAACCAAACATATTTTTTAGAAAAAAATGTTTTGCCTAGTACAATTATATTTTCAAATCATAAAGTTTATGTTTTTGATTCAATACAACATAGCATTGTATTTAATGATTTGGGAGAAGATAGCGTTAAGGTTTGTTACCGCCTATTACCTAGGGAGCTGACAGATACGCTTGTTAATTACTCGTCTGGTCAAACTTTTGTGTTAGAAACTTTTGAGACTCATAAAAAAAGAGATGATAAAAAAAAGGAGAAACAAAACAAGGTCATCACAAAAGGATCGATTACTAGGGGAGTAGCCGTGGGGAACGGAATAGGGAATGGTGTTGACTCTAGGTTGAACCTAGAGATGACAGGAGAAATTACAAATGGTTTATGGATAAAAGCCTATGTGTCCGATCAGGATATTCCTATCCAGCCAGAAGGGGTAACCCAAAACGTACAAGATTTAGACAAGATTTATGTGCAATTGTATACCGAAAGATCAGGTCTAACAATGGGAGATATTGCCATGAGTGACACATTGTATTATCTAAAATACAGTAGAAACCTACAAGGGATTTCTGTTTATCATGACAATAAAGATACTTTAAAGAAGGGTTTTAGAGTTGGAGCAGGGATTTCTAAAGGGAAATTCGCTTCTTACCTACTATCACTTAGAGACGGAGTATCGGGACCTTATAAAATCTTAGGACCTCAGGATGGCAAGTTTAACCCAATCATTTCTGGTTCCGAAAAAGTATTCCTTAACGGAAAAGAGTTAAGCAGAGGAAAAGATTATATAATGGATTATAACCAAAGCTTAATCACTTTTATGCCTAGTATATTGATTACAATATACTCTCGGGTACGGATAGATTTTGAATATTCTGATCTTAACTTCTTTAGACTTAACACAGGGTTTTCTGGAGTTTTTCAAACAAATAAAATCAAACTAAACTTATCTTATTACAATGAAAAAGACAATCCTAATAAACCTATTTTTGCCAATATAGGATCGGATGCTTTGAGTCATTTACAAACTATTGGTGACCAAAAGAATTTGGCTTGGCTAGAAAATAAAAGACCCATTTCAGATTTTAAAACAGGAGTTTGGTACAAACAAGTCACCCAAGGTGGAGACAAATATTTTGAATGGACAAGTAATATAGACAGTGCTGAGTATGAGCTGAGCTTTTCGGACATAGGAGCGGGGAATGGTGATTATATACGTACTGCTGAGAATACAAATGGAGTGGTGTATAAATATGTAGGTAAGAATAACGGGAGGTATTTGCCAGTTTCACCGATTGCTTTACCTCACCAGAAGCAAATGTTTTCGGCCAGAGTTTTGTATCGTTTATCTTCAAATATAGAGTTTGGAAACGAAATGGCAATTTCATCAAGAGATATTAATTTATATTCTTCATTGGACGATAATGATAATGAAGGTTTTTCTAATCGTTTTTTTTATTCGATAAAAGGATTAAGATCAAAAAAATACAAATTGATATATCAAGGTGGTGTAGAAGTACAAAATTCAAGGTTTGAACAAATAGATAGATTCAGAAGTGTGGATTTTGATAGGAATTGGGGAACTAATAATTTGATTCAAGATGGATTGATGTTAAGTAATCATGTGATTAGCTTAAAGAAAAACAGCGACAATGAAGTGAAATTATCAGGGGCTTTCTTAGATAAAAAAAATGATGTCTCAGGATATAAATGGGGAATAGAATTAGCCAAAAGATACAAGAGTTTTAGTGGAAGGGGAGTGTATGAAAAAAGAAAAATACAATCTGATAAGCTAGCCGTAAAATGGGAGAAAGTAAATATAGGTTTGTCTTGGAGGAAAAAATCAAAAAAAATATCAGCCACTTATATTGCTGAACATAACGAGCGAAACTTGAGAGGAGTATTGAGTACAAGACAATACTTTGACCAAATAAAAGTAGAATGGAAACAAGGAAATAGAATGAGTTTGTCTCACAGCTACAGGATAGATCAGGATACTTTGGGTTTAGATAGGATTGCCGTTAATACAGTTTCTTACTTGTCTCGTGTCGATTTTAAAGTGCTGAAAACTAAATCAACAAAATTGAGCTTTGGGCTAGTACATAGAAGAGCAGAGCATCGGTTTAAAACCGAAAATCAAGTTCAAGGCTTAATCAAGTTTAAATTTAAGAAAAAATCTTACAACCATACCTTGACTTATAAGACGGGGAGCTCTCAAGAATTAAGAAGAGAATTTGTATTTGTACCAGTGGCCTTTGGTAAAGGTTCTCATCGTTTTATAGATTTTGACGACAATGGAGAGCAAAGTATTAATGAGTTTGTAGAAGATGATATTGCTGGGGATTATATCAAAGTAATTATTCCTACGAATGAATTTATAGATGTGTTTAAATCTGAGCTACGCTACAATTCTTCATGGAATTTGAAAAAGCTAAATAAAAATATTTTTAAATATTTTTCTGGTAAAATAGTGCTTTCTGCCTCAGATAGGAACACAAGTATTGCAATCACAGAACGGCTATCTCCTTTTAGGTCAACAAAATCAGGAGCTTATACACTTAAGTCTATCTCTACCATTTACTTCCACCGATCCAAAGGTTGGTACGAATTGTATTATTCGCTTAAAGATTATCAATACCTCAATCGGTTTTTGCGTGGGGATGATAGACAGGTTCGCAACACTCATCGTTTTGGTATGATTAATCGGGTTAATAAAACAACATTTAATTCTTACTATGAGGTGGGTAAAACAGATTATAAGACTACAATCTCTCAAGGCAATAATTATCAGATTGAAATGTTTAGCATAAAAGAGGAGTTAAGCACAGTTTTCAAAAAGAAGTTAAGTACTTCTATTTCGTATCAATACACTGAGAAGTCAGGAGTAAAAATCCCTTTGGCACAGTTACAAACGTTAAGATTTAAGTCAAGAGTTTTATTGGGCAATAGTAGCTTATTGTTAGATTTATCTCATATATCTATTCGCCATACGGCTAGCTCTAGTGCCGAAAATAGCCAAGAATCATTTGTGCTATTACAAGGCTTAAGAAAAGGAAGTAATTGGCGTTGGATGTTTAGTTTTAATAAAAAAGTTTATAAAAACATTAACCTAAACATCAGTTACCAAGGAAGAAAACCTCAATCACAAGAAGTGTATCATATTGGTAGGGTGCAAGTGATGGCAAGTTTTTAGGAGGATATAGAGGAGTGTTGCATGAGGGATAGAGCGGTTTGTTTGAATCACGTAAATTGAGGAACGAAATGAAACGGGATGAGTAGCGATAGCCCGACCTCACGAGTTTTTTTGACGAGTGAGGGCATGCCCCGATTCCATATAGAATAAATTTATACCTTATAAAAAGATTATATAAGGCTTATAGCTAATTTGTGCTAGATAATAGATAGTTTTGTAATAGAATAAATTGTAACAAAAAAATTATATAATATGTCATTAGTAGGTAAAAAAGCACCTTTGTTTACTGCTCCAGCAGTGGTAAATGGGACTCAAATTGTAGAAGATTTTTCTATCGGTCAGTATATCGGAAAACAAGAAGTATTGTTTTTCTTCTACCCAAAAGACTTTACTTTTGTATGTCCTACCGAAATTCTTGCTTTCCAAGAAAAATTAGCTGAATTCGAAAAAAGAGGAGTAGCTGTAATTGGTTGTTCTACAGACACAGCAGAATCACATTTTGCATGGCTAACAACACCTAAAAACAAAGGTGGGATAGAAGGTGTGAAATACCCTATCGTAGCAGATGAATCTAAAGCAGTAGCTATGAATTATGGCGTGCTTGCAGGTCAGTATAATTATAATGACGAAGGTGAACTAGTTTTTGAAGGTGTAGCACCAATCGCTTACCGTGGTTCATTCTTTATTGACAAAGAAGGAGTTGTAAGACATGAGTCGATTAATTTCTTCCCAATCGGGCGTAATATTGATGAATATCTTCGTATTGTAGACGCTTGGCATCACAACTTAGAGCATGGTGAGGTTTGTCCTGCCAACTGGAATGCTGGTGATGACGCAATGACTCCTTCTTTTGAAGGCGTAGCAGATTACCAATCAAAACACTAAATAAATAACACATAGCGTATAAAAAAGGCTAACTGCATTTGTAGTTAGCCTTTTTTTTTGAGAGATGTGATAAACATCGGGCGTTACCACATTCGCCAAAACGAAGGCTCATGCGGTCAGGCTCTACACTATATCTTTTTTGTTATAAAATTGAGCAATTCCAAAATTGCTATTTTTTCTAAATCAACTATCACTTGCTAAATCCGATGTGAAAACAAAAAAGGATGCCGTTGCGATCCTTAACGCAAAGGTCTTAACCTGTGAGTACTCCGATGTTATCCCTGAGGTATCGGCTCAATTCCCGTTGACTACTATGACTTCTGCTGACTTCTCTACCTAATCAACTCGTGGTTGTAGAGACCTCCTCAGGTAAGAACGGATACCTTCCTCTGAATCCTGCTGCATCTACTAAAATGAGTTTGTTGGTCATGAACTTTGTAGTGATGTGCTTACTTACCCACTCAATTTAGCCTCTGTATACAGTTCTTGTTCGTCAGTTCCAGAGTTTACCGTTTGGCTTTCAGTCTACACCTCACGGTGAACGACCTTGCCACTTGCTAGTAGACAGCACCAA
>CAZEGV010000026.1:0-37670 GCA_964511645.1 uncultured Cytophagales bacterium | reverse complement strand
CTAAACCTTAAGGATGAAAAAATCTAGTGTAGGGATTCTGTTTTTGTGTTTTCCTGAGCACCCTACGTGAGCACAACGAGGCAATATGTCCTTCTAAGGACACTATCAAAAATGAGTAATAGTGGCTGTTTTTTTAACAAAAAGAAAATGACCTGCGTTAAAAACGGGTAAAAATATTGACACTAAACCTTAAGGATAAAAAAATCTAGTATAGGGATTCTGTTTTTGTGTTTTCATATTCAATTTCTGTGGTTTATGTCCTTTTGTGAACTTTTTTTGTACTTTTCTGGCATAGGTATTCCTAGAGTAGTACACAATCTACTACAATCAAAAGCTTGGTTTTGTTTGAGTCGGTTTTGAGCTGATATTTTTAGCTCTTTTACTAAGTCGAGGTCAATATCTATTTGTAATAGTGTTTCCATTGGTGATTGACAACCTAGGTCAGGTCGGTATCTTTCATAATTGTAATGAATTACACAATTATGAATCATTTTTTCAAAAACTTCAAAAGAAGTAAGGTGTTCAGGTTTGATATATAAACCCTTTAGGGTATGAAAAAAACTCTCTACACAAGAGTTTGATTTCACAAATTCATTCGTTAGTGCGATATGGTGAATAAGGGAAGGAGTTTGATTGACCAAATCACTTACTTGGGCTTTATTTTCAGAACCATCATCGGTGATTAGTTGTACTTTTTCATAGCTTTTAAGTTGGTATTGTTCAATAACTTCATTTAAGTTTTCGAAAGAGATTTGATCACGCTATTATTAACTCACTTTGGATAAAAACATCGAATATAAAAAGAGAGAAATGAGTACAAGAGTTTTGCAACGGTCTTGGTCTTGTATAGCTTAAAAGGTATGTGTAAAAAAGCCCTTTTGAACTGAATCAAAAGGGCTTGAACAATCTATTTCCTAAGAAATTAATAGATGGGGGTTACTCTTTAATAATTTGTTTTACAGTTTGTTTTTCTTCTGATATAATTTGGATGAAGTAAATACCTGTCGGTTGGTTGGATAGGTCAATTTCTAGTTGACTTGTATTTACTTCTTTAGTGGTTACGGTTTCGCCTAATAAATTAAGTACAGAAACATGACTAATATTTAAGCCAGATATAATAATTTTATCAGTAGTTGGATTAGGGTAGAGGGATATCTCGGGAGTATTGGTATTAGATGATATTCCAGATATAATATTTTCAGTTTTACTGTTTAAAAGGAGTTCGTCAATAATGAGTCTACCCATACTTGAGCCCCAAGATTGCCCAAAGTTTAATCGCACATATTTCACCTTAGTAAGGTCTAAATTATTACCGTTTCTTAAAAAGTCATTTAATTGAATTTGAATTCTTTCGAATTCATTGTGCCAACCTCCCTGTCTTTGATATGGTTGCTCAATACCTCCACCATAGGCACTGATGTTAATAGAACTTTCTTCATTGTTTTCATCTATTAATGTGAAAGTAAAGGATAAATCACCTAAAACATCTAGTGTAAAAGGGTGCTGTGTAACTTGGCAAGCTCTTAATGAAATATACTTAAACGAACTGAAATCTTGTTGAGATAAGCTCATTTTCCATTGATAGAATTTGTTGTCTGAGTTCCAATCAAATACTACTCCTCGACTATCATCCAATGGACTAGCCTGTGTTGCTCCGTTGAAAGGGTCGGAGCTAAGCCATGTAAAATCGTTGTTGTTGTCGTCTAACCTTCCTTCGGTGAGATTTTCAACGTTGTAAGTTATTGCCGCACCTGAACTACTCTGCGAGGGGGCGTTGTTGGATTGAAAATCGTCTATTACAGATACATCTGTACTTTTTGGGTCTGGACGACAGTCGTTAGTTACTACAAAACAAGGGTTACTAACATCAACTCCAATGGGATGAAAATTCTCGTATTGACGGTATAAGAAATCCTCGGCAGGGATGTTTTTTTCTGCAAAGTATTTTATTAGAGGTAAGAAAAGCCCTTTTTGAACCAAATGAGTACCTTCTTTTTCAATAGAACACGGCCCCTCAAACCAAGTGAAAACATTAGGGAAGCCTTCTATTCTTTCTTCTCCATTGTGAAACCAAGCATGTCCAGTGCCTTGTACGGTGGTTGACATTCTCCAACCTTCGGCTCGCTCATATAATTGATAAGTTTGGTTAAGATCAAAATTAGCTGCACCATTTACCAAATCATCTCCAGAAGCTGTCCAAATGTGAAAGTTAGCATCATGAGGTAAGTCACCTTTGTCAACTTTTCCTCCTGGGCCTGCCATTGCGCTCATTAAAATAATGCTTTGTGCAGTGTAGTTTTTAGGGGTGTAGTCTCCAGTTACAATTTTATGATATGATTTAGGCAAATTTACGGCACCATGACTGTGGCCTATCCAAATAATTCGATTAGCGTCAATTTTACCAGCTAATACACCTCCTATAATTGTATTTTGAAGTTCTAAAATGGCATCAGTATGATTGTGAGTTGTGCCTAAAGGAATATTCTCATGTGCCATCACGATGTAACCGTAGGATGCCATGTGTTTTGCAATGTGGTCGTACCAAGTATACTCATGACCACTTCCATGCCCGATTACAATTAAAGGTAAGGCTTGCATGATACCAATATTAGTTGGGTAATAAAGAATCTCTTTTGTTTGATCTGAGGGTATATTGAAAATTGTACCTACGTCATAACTTGCACTTGTTGTAACGGCTAATGGACCAGCAAGAGTAACATCATGGACCATGTAAAAACCAGCTTCATCCTCTAAGCCATCAATTAAATCCCCAGAATCATAAATGCCATTTTGATTCATGTCAATTACCACATCATAGCCATGCCCCAATCCTGTATTGTTGTTGGTGGCAGTAACCCATTTTAGACTACTAAGTTCTAGAGGAGAGCAAACAGAGAATGTGTTTTCTTGGATGGTAGAACCGTTGAACGTAACAGATGAAAACCCTCCGTTGGTTACATCACTTAAGATATTGTCTCCAATCCACTCTGTTTTAGTTTTGGACTCAACAATATAAACGTCTCCTGTTTTACCAGTTAATTGGGGTTGTGATGCTATATCAACCCCAATAGAGACTGTCGAATTTTCGTTAATAGCTTTAACATATTCAAAATAGGGGTATTGTGTTAATGGATTCCCCGCAAGATTCACATTTTGAGCGGATGCACCCATGAGTGAAAAACATAAAGTGAATAGAAATATTGTTTTCATAGTTTGAATTGGATGTTTTTATTCTCTATAAATGTTGTTAATTTCGCACCAATGACTCTAGCCCTTCATGGTACGATAGATACGATTCTTTTTTGTTGTCTTTGTTCTATTGTTTTTCTCAAGTATGATTTCAGTTTTATTAAAAACGTTTTAGGGTAGTTGAGTTTTATATTTGATTATCTCCAAAAAAATACTTATAATCATTTTTAGAGATGATTTTTATTATTGTTTGATTACTTTTTCTACAAGGTTAATGTTGTTGCCTTTTATGTTAACAAAATACATTCCTGTAGGTAGGTTTTCAAATCCATCAATAATGTCACTTCCATTAGTAGATGTGTTAATGATAACTTTTCCTAAACTATTAGTGATAATCACTTCAAGCTGCTCACCGTTATGTGAGTTAATAACCAATTGTCCAGCTGTAGGGTTAGGTACTAGCTCAATTGTAAATTTATCAGCAGTATCATCACTAGCTGTAATAGGTTGAGATACAAATTCAAGTTTGTCTATATTGTTTCCACTAATGAACATTCTAATGATATGCATACCACTAGTGAGAGTAACTAACCCTAAATCAGTGCTTTGGAAAGTCGCCCAACCAAAAGTGTTCGGTAAAGAAGTAGAGGGAATAACTAAGGTCTCATCAATGTAAATTGAGATTAATCCATTAGTATTATCTGAAGCGTTATTAATGAATATGTTGTAGCCACCATTATTAAGTATGTTTATGGAATATTCTAACCATTCTCCCGCTTGAGTATAACCAACGCTAACTCCACTCCATTCTCCAGTTTCTATTTCTACATCCGTGTCGTTTCTATAAGTGTTGTCTACTTCTCTTCCAGGGGTAGCATCATGATAAGCAATTCCTTCCCCACCTATATCAAAATCTTCTGCTTCTATGGTAGTTGTCCCAATACCTATACTGTGCCTTACACCATTGGGATAAGCCATTTGGCTAGGAGATTCGTTTACTATCAGTGTTATGTTTGATGTATCTATTGAATATCCATTGTTTGATATTTTTACGTAATAAGCCCCTTTATTTATAAAAGAAGCACTAGTAAAGTTTAGCGAGGCATTGGTCGCACCAACAACAGCTTGCCCATCCTTATACCATTGGTAAAACAAGTTTACTCCTTCCGCAACTACAGAGAAGTTTACACTTTCTCCTTCTGTGATTGTTGTAGTGCCACTAGATGCTGATAGCACGCAGATTGATTGAGGGCAAGAATTTACAATAAGTGTAGCAGTACTAGAGGTGGCAGTTTGTTCACTCGTTGTTAAGGTTACCGTATAGTTACCACTATTACTGCTCACGGCATTTGTGATAGTAATAGTGTTATTTGTTTCACCAGTTATAATAGTCCCATTTTTATACCATTGGTATGTGATTGGGTTGGGACTATTTGCTGTTATTGATAATGTGATATCTTCACCAATTGAGATAAGGGTGTCTTTAGGTTGTTCTGTAATGCATAAAAGACAGCCATCAGACATGGTGATACTTCCTTTGTCTGGATATATATTTATGAGGTATATGTTTCCATTTTTTATATAGTCTGTAATTTCTACACCATTTTGTGTAATTGTATAATTATTTGGATGATTAGAAGCATCTACTCTTACCGTTACAGGTGAGGTGTATGTTCTAGCACCGAGATATTCGTCCATATTAAAATTATTAGAATTACTAAAGTCTACACTAATGATTTGATTAGTGAATGATGCCGAGGGGGTGTAGATTTGACGCTGTTTGATGTATGAGATTACTTGAGATACAGTTGCAGCCCATAATTCATTATTATCTACATAAGTTTTCATAGCGTTGATAAAAGTTCGGTAATCCGTTTCTGATACAACTCCCCAAGAAGGGTCATTGACTCCGTGAAACTCTCTCATTCCCCAACCACCTGCTTGCACAACATCGTCTAAAGACGATGTAATATCAGAAATATCAGTTGTAGGCTTAGTGATATAAAAACCAGGGTATTCTGGTGTTGAAATGTTTGCATCATTATTACCTTGGTCATATGGTCCTGTGCGAGTGCCTAAGTAGTTTAGGGTGTCAATTAAGTATTCATTCATAGATGATACAAATTGATCAAATGGGTAGATGAAAAAACGAGGTCTGTAGCCTGTTTTTTGAGTAATTACATTTGTGGAACCAAGTAATTCTACATCAAAGTCTGCTGCTGTCCATACTCCATGAGCTTGACACCAAGCACCTGCGGAGGCTCTTCCACAGATGTGATTCCAGCTATGGTTCATTAATTCGTGTCCGTGTTGTTCAACCATTTGTTTTGCTTTGAGCCAATCAGCATCATCACAATGTTTAATAATTGCTCCAAATGTGAAGGGAATTCCGCTATTGTAGGCGATTGTATCTGCATAATCTTCTATGCCATGTGCACCAATATCACCATAGTCATCATGTGTAATGGTGAAAGTGCTGTTTGCGTCATTTTTCCAAGTAGTAAACTCTACTGAAACTTGTGAAAATGAGAGAAGCCCTGTGAGGACAAATAGAATTGATGTGATTTTTTTCATGATATATTTAAGACTAAATGATGCTTAAATATAATAAAAAAAGTGTAAAAAACAGAAAATAAAAAGAGCTATTCTGTGAATGTCTTATAAAAAGGGATGAAAAAAGGTTATAAGTTTAACTCATAACCTTTTTTGAGTGGTTGTTTAGTGTTTTAAAACTGCGCTTCTATTTTTTGACTTAATACGTTTTTAGGTACTGCACCAATTTGTTTGTCTACGATTTCTCCTCCTTTAATGATTAGTAAAGTAGGAATACTTCTGATGCCAAATTTGGCGGAAGTCTCTGGATTTTCGTCTACATTTACTTTTCCTATTACTGCTTTACCTTCAAAATCTTCTGCAAGTTCTTCTACTACAGGACCAATCATTTTACAGGGTCCGCACCATTCTGCCCAAAAATCGATTAGGACAGGTAGGTCTGATTTTATGATTTCTTCAAAATTAGCATCTGTTATTTGTATTGCTTTTGCCATATCTATTTTATTTGTTTTGAGTTAATAATTCATTGTTATAATAAAATATAGTTTCAAAAAGTTCATTTTATCTGAAACTATTTGTAGTGTTTTAAACAAATACTATGCCTTAATACGTGTATAAGTGATTTTTTTTGTTTCAAAAAACTCCTCTTCAAACAATGTGTTTAAGTCTAGTATTGTTGTTGGGTATTGTATTGCTTTAATCTCTTCATCTAAATCACCTCCTTTGAGGGTGATAAGTCCGTTAGATATTTTATGCATAGACTCTTTTTTAATGTTGTTCCTTACCCAGGGGATAATATTACCTAACTTAGCAACAGCTCTACTGACAACAAAATCGTATTTATCTTTAATTTTTTCAGCACGTATTTGCTCAGCAGTTACATTATTAAGTTGGAGTGTTTTAGCAATTTCTTTTACCACAGTTATTTTTTTACCAATAGAGTCTACGAGATGAAAGTGAGTTTCAGGAAACATAATGGCCAGTGGGATACCAGGAAAGCCACCGCCAGTACCTACGTCAAGTACTTGAGCTTTAGGCTTAAACTGAATTATTTTGGAAATAGCTAACCCGTGTAGGATATGCCTCACCATTAACTGGTCTATGTCTTTCCTAGAAACTACGTTGATTTTGCTATTCCACTCTATGTATAGCCTTTCTGCTTGTGCAAATAAATCTAACTGTGAGTCGGATAATTGAGGAAAATATTTTTGGAGAATATTAGCTTTAGATTTTATCACGGTCTTTTTTCATGATATCGTGTAACAATTCTCTAGCTCGGTGTAATTGTGCTTTGACTGTTCCAAGGGGGGCATCTAGCTCTTCGGCTATTTCATTGTAAGATAGCTCATTGAAATATCTTAAACTAACTAATTTTTGATATTTAGGAGGTAATTTTGTTACAATTAATTGGATGATTTCAATTTTTTGCTTTCTAATAGCAATCTCTTGAGGGTCAAGATTGTTGTCTCTTATCTGTATTGCTACTCGATCTCCATTGTCATCAGAGTAAGCTGAGTCAATACTGAAAGTTTTTAATTTCTTTTTTCGAATAAAATCAATACAATGATTAGTAGCAATTCTAAACAACCAAGTACTAAAAGTATATTGAGGGTTGAATTTCTCTAAGTTTTTAAAAGCTTTAGCGAAAGCTTCGATAGTTAGATCCTCAGCATCATCTGAATTACGAATCATTTTATAAACTAAATGATAAACAGACCTGCGGTAACGAACCATTAGCATAGCAAACGCTTTTTCATCATTACTCTCGATTGCTCTACGAATATATTCGAAATCTTTTTTTGCTTTTTCTGAAAATTCTTTTTTTACTTCTTTCCCCATTCTATTTCATTCTTCCAAACCATTCTGAAAGTAGAGGACGCAAGGTATGAAAAATACATGAAATCAAAAAGAAGAATATAAGCTATGTTTATCGAGAAGTATTGTCTCTTACTTATTTGTATAAAAGTCGCATATTTGACAATTATCATCAGAAGAAAAGAAATAGTAAAATATAGATTTTGTTCATAAAACAATAATCCGAGTCCTAAAAAAGATAATCCAAAAGAAAAATAGAATAGTCCAGTGTATAGCTTTGAGGAAATTCGGTAGTGTCTTCCTACTGAGTTGTGGCGTTTTTTTTGTTTAAAATAACTTTTCCAATCGTCTTTGGGATAGGTGTATGTGTAAGCATTTGGTGAGAGACTTATTTCGGTATTGATAGGCGTAGCATGTAGGTTGACAAAAAGATCATCATCTCCGCTTAAAATCTTTTCATAGGGTTTAAACCCCTGCTTTAGAAACAATGTTTTTTTGTACATTAAATTACGCCCTACACCCATATAAGCTTTTCGCATAATAGTAGCAGTAGCGTATTGAAGGAAAGTATAAAAGGTTTCGTATTGAATGAACTGATGTGAAAAAACATCACTTCCTTTATTTGGTGAGACACCAATGACTATCTCAGTCTTCTCTTTTATTTGGGCTACCATTGTCTCAATCCATCTATCAGAAGCAGGGTAGCAATCAGCATCTGTGAGTAATACCCATTCGTGCTGAGCTTTTGTTATACCCGTTGTAAGAGCGTATTTTTTTGGAGACAATTGATTTGGAGTTTTTTCGATGTTGATGTATTGAAGTCGCTCATCGTCAAAAAATTTAATTATAGATAAACTATTATCTGTAGATCTATCATTTACAAGGATAATTTCAAAAGTAGGGTATTGTTGTGCCAACAATAGCGATATAAGTTTTTTTAGGTGTTTCTCTTCATTATGCAAAGCAATCACAATAGACACAGAAGGTGAGAAGTTTTGTTTGCAGTTAATATGAGGTTTTGTTATTTTTTTATAAAAAAGTAAATGATAAGCTATCTGAACCCAGATAAAAAGTATAAATATAGAGTATATTGCAAGCAAAAGCATTAAGTGTATATTTTTTGAATACAAAATAGTATTAATTACTGAATTAAACCTAATTTTGTTCGATATGAGATTTAAGATTCATAATAAGGATAGCCAGTCTAAGGCTAGAACAGGAGAAATTCACACAGACCATGGTGTGATTCAAACACCTATTTTTATGCCCGTAGGTACAGCGGGTACAGTAAAAGGGGTTCATCAGAGAGAATTGGAAAATGATGTAGAGGCCCAAATCATATTGGGGAATACTTATCATTTGTACCTTCGCCCTGGAAGGAATATTCTACATGCTGCTGGTGGTTTACATAAATTTATTGGTTGGGATAAACCAATCCTTACAGATAGCGGTGGATATCAAGTGTATTCTTTATCTAATACAAGAAAGATTAAAGAGGAAGGAGTGACGTTTAGGTCTCACATAGACGGTTCTAAACATTTGTTTACACCAGAAAGCGTAATGGATATTCAACGCACAATAGGAGCGGATATTATTATGGCTTTTGATGAGTGTACACCTTATCCTTGCGATTATAAATATGCAAAAGCATCTATGAAAATGACGCATAGGTGGCTGAAAAGATGTTGTGATAGATTCGATAATACAGACCCATTATATGGTTACAACCAGACCTTGGTGCCAATTGTACAAGGAAGTACATATAAAGATTTAAGAGTTCGGTCAGCGGAAGCAATCGCAACAGCAGATAGACCCGCTAATGCAATAGGAGGTTTGTCCGTAGGAGAGCCTGCGGAAGAATTGTATGAAATGACTGATATAGTTTGTGGTATTTTACCAGAAGATAAACCTCGTTACTTGATGGGAGTGGGTACACCTGCTAATTTATTAGAGTGCATTGCTCTAGGTATTGATATGTTTGATTGTGTGATGCCTACTAGAAATGCACGTAATGGAATGCTTTTTACCAGTGAGGGAACAATTAATATTAGGAATAAAAAATGGGATGATGACTTCTCTCCAATTGACCCTAATATAGGTGGGTACGTAGATACTTTTTATTCTAAAGCATATTTAAGGCATTTGATGGTAAGCAAAGAGTTGCTAGCTTTACAAATAGCAAGTATTCACAATCTCAGGTTTTATCTATGGCTAATGAATCAGGCACGAGAGAAAATAAAAGAAGGTACATTTACACCATGGAAAGATATAATGGTGAAAAAATTAATGACTAGGTTATAAGTATGTTGAAGAAGCTAGATATATATATGCTTAAAAAGTACATCGCAGCATTCTTTTTTGTGATGTTACTACTAACGCTGGTTATCTGTGTGGTCGATTACGCCGAAAAATCAGATGATTTTAATGATGCTGGATTATCTTTACTGGATGTTTTAAAAGACTATTATCTGTATTATATACCTTTTTTGGCTAATATTATTAGTCCCTTATTCGTGTTTATATCTACTATATATGTGGCAAATAGGCTGGCGTCTCATACCGAGATAATAGCAATGTTGAGTAGCGGGATGAATATGTGGAGAATTATGGTGCCATTTGTATTGGGTGGTGTTTTAGTCGGAAGTTTGATTTTTTATGGAGTTGGATGGGTGATTCCTAAAGCTAATATTAAACGATTAGAATTTGAAACAAAATATCTTGATGGTTTGGATTATTCGGTTGGAGATGATATTCATGTTAATGTTAACGACACTACTTATGCATATGTACAGACATATCGTCACACTTCAGGTACGGCGTATCATTTTACATTAGAACAATTTAAAGACAAACAGCTAGTACGTAAACTAAGCACCCATAGAATTGATTGGGATTCGGTAACTAGCAAATGGAAATTGCATCCTTATTGGGAGCGTACATATGATAACGGTAAAGAAACCTTGAAAAAGTATGCTAAAAAAGACACGCTAATTAATTTGTTTCCAGTAGATTTTCAAAACGTAACAGGGGATCAAATTTACATGACTTTGGGAGAGCTGAAAAAGGAAGTAAAGAGAAGAAAAGATAGATCGCTGGGGATGTGGGAAGATTATGAGATAGAGTATCATGTGCGTACTGCATACCCTATGGCAATTATTATATTAACGGTAATGGGGTTCTTAGTGGCAGCTCGTAAAACTAGAAATGGAAGTGCAGGTTCTTTAGTTGTAGGCTTTGCATTGGCATTTATTTATTATGTATTATTACAATTAGGTACAGGTGTGGTAGGCGGAATGGGGTTGCCTTTGTGGCTAGGAGCATGGATGCCAAACTTTATATTTGTTTTTGTGAACGTCCTTCTTTATAGGAATATCCCTAAATGATAACAAAAAAATGACACTATGGCAGTTTGATTAGAGAGGTACTCTTTTTGATATAAAATTGCTGATTGAAAAATAAGAATAAGAGATGCTGAGCATCATATAAAATAGAATAAGAAAAATGATTAATACAATAGTAAAAGGAATTTCAAAAATTTTTGGATCAAAATCGGACAAAGACATTAAGATAATGATGCCGATTGTAAAAGAGATTAATGCAGAGTTTGCAAAGCTTCAATCGATATCCGATGATGAGTTAAGAGCTAAAACAGCACAATTCAAAACTCAAGTTGCTGATTATCTTAAAGACTTAGAGGATGAGGTGATATCTTTAAAACAAAAAGTAGAAGGAGATGTAAGCATTCATGAAAAAGAAGGAGTTTTTGAAAAAATAGACGCTCTTGAAAAACAAAAAAACATTAAGATAGAAGAAGTCTTAAGTGATATATTACCACAGGCTTTTGCAGTGGTAAAAGAAACGGCTCGTCGTTTATCCGAAAATGAGCAATTGTCTGTTACTGCAACAGAATATGATGAGGATTACGCCGAAAAAAACTCTAATGTCACTATTTCAGGCGGAAAAGCAGTTTGGGCAAATAAATGGGATGCAGCAGGTGTAGAAGTCATTTGGAACATGGTGCATTATGATGTACAGCTAATTGGTGGCGTAGTCCTTCATCAAGGTAAAATCGCAGAGATGGCAACTGGAGAAGGGAAGACTTTAGTGGCAACATTGCCAACCTATCTTAATGCCTTAGCTGGAAAAGGTGTACATATCGTAACGGTAAATGATTACTTGGCAAAACGTGATGCCGAGTGGATGGCACCTTTGTTTGAGTTCCACGGACTTACATTGGACTGTATAGACAAATATAGATCAAGCTCACCAGAACGTAGAGCAGCATACCAAGCAGATATTACTTATGGTACAAATAATGAATTTGGCTTTGATTACCTAAGAGATAATATGGCTCACCATCCAAGTGAATTGGTGCAACGTAAACATTATTATGCAATGGTAGATGAGGTGGATTCTGTTTTAGTAGATGAAGCTCGTACACCATTAATTATTTCTGGACCTATTCCAAGAGGAGATGAACATGAGTTTGATAACCTAAAGCCTAGAGTATCAAGGTTATTAGAAGAGCAAAAGAAAATGGCAAATGGCTTCTTGAATGAAGCAAAAAGACTTCTAGCAGAAGGAAATGAAAAAGATGGAGGCTTAGCCTTATTTCGTGCGTTTAGAGCATTGCCAAAAAACAAACCTCTGATTAAGTTTTTAAGTGGTCAAGGAATGCGCCAGACCTTACAAAAAACAGAAGCTATCTATTTAGGTGAGAACCAAAAACTGATGCCTGAAGCAGATGCACCATTATACTTTACAATTGATGAAAAACAAAACAGTGTAGAGCTTACCAATAAAGGTATTGATGTGATGACAAAAGGTATGGAAGATGATAACTTCTTCATTATGCCTGACATTAGCGTTCTTTTAGACTCGATAGAGAAAAATGAGGCAATGTCTTTAGAAGATAAATCTTCTAAGAAAGACGAATTAATGGAAGAATATCGCTTAAAAGCTCAGCGTATTCATTCAGTCAATCAATTATTAAAAGCATACGCTTTATTCGAGAAAGATGTTGATTACTTAGTTGTAGATAACCAAGTAAAAATTGTAGATGAGCAAACAGGACGTACGATGGAAGGCCGCCGTTACTCTGATGGCTTACACCAAGCATTAGAAGCCAAAGAAGGAGTCCATATCGAAGATGCTACTCAAACGTATGCTACTATTACTTTGCAGAATTATTTTAGAATGTACCACAAGTTAGCAGGTATGACGGGTACTGCCGAAACGGAAGCTGGTGAGCTTTGGGAAATTTATAAATTAGACGTAGTTGTAATACCTACAAATAGGGTCATATCAAGAGATGATCGACAAGATTTAGTTTACAAAACAGTAAAAGAAAAATATAACGCAGTAATAGATGAAGCTGTAAAATTGAGAGATGCAGGAAGACCAATTTTGATTGGTACAACATCTGTAGAGTCATCAGAAGTGTTTAGTAGGATGTTAAAAATGAGAGGAGTATCTCATCAGGTATTAAATGCCAAACAACACGCAAAAGAAGCAGATGTAGTAGCCGAAGCAGGTAAGTCTGGCACAGTTACAATCGCTACTAATATGGCAGGTAGGGGTACGGATATTAAATTGACTCCAGAGTCTAAGTCTGCTGGAGGTTTAGCAATTATTGGTACAGAACGCCACGAATCAAGGCGAGTAGACAGACAGTTGAGAGGTCGTGCTGGTCGTCAAGGTGACCCAGGTTCTTCACAATTTTTTGTATCTCTTGAAGATAGCTTAATGCGTTTGTTTGGTTCTGAAAGGATTTCTAAAATGATGGACAGAATGGGCTTTGAAGAAGGAGAAGTGATTCAGCACTCGATGGTAAGTAAGTCTATAGAAAGAGCTCAGAAAAAAGTAGAAGAAAATAACTTTGGACAAAGAAAGAGAGTATTGGAATATGATGATGTAATGAATGCCCAACGTGAGGTAGTTTACAAACGTCGTCGTCATGCCTTATACGGGGAAAGATTGAATTTTGATGTAGAGAACTCATTTTATGAAGTATGTGAAGATTTAATCTTTCAATATCAATCAGATAAAAACTTTCAACAATTTCAAATTGATGCGGTA
The DNA here is from genome assembly GCA_964511645.1 of uncultured Cytophagales bacterium. Lineage (GTDB taxonomy): Bacteria > Bacteroidota > Bacteroidia > Cytophagales > JAAEPT01 > CAZEGV01. The sequence goes on along the minus strand of CAZEGV010000026.1, from coordinate 24,035 downwards.
GGAGTATTTGGTTTTGCACCTTCCTTTAAAGAGGAGCAATTAGAAAAGGGAAAAGAAGCTAGTTTGTCAGAAATGTTCTATACAGAAGTGCTTGAAAAGTACAAAGACCAAAAAGACGGATTGAAAGGTAGCATCTATCCAGTATTTAAGCGTTTACATAAAGAACAAGGTGATACAATTGAAAACGTAGCTTTTTCTTTAGTAGAAGGTAACCGTCAATTAAGAATTACAGCACCTCTCAAAGGAATAGTAGAGACGGAAGGAGATAACTTAGCACTAGAAATTCAAAAAGGTTCTGTTCTGGGATTAATTGACCATGAATGGAAAGATCATTTGCGAGCAATGGATGATTTAAAACAATCATCCAGAAATGCCTCTTATGAACAAAAAGACCCATTAATGAAATATAAGTTTGAAGGATTTAATTTATTTAAAGGCTTATTGGCTAAATTGAATAATGAAATAACTTCATTTTTACTAAAGGCAGAACTTCCTCCCCGTAGCGAAGAGATATCGGAAGCACCTCAGCAAAGAGCAAAGACAATAGAGTCTAAAGCAGATGCCTCTGGGAGAAATACTAGTGATAACAACCAAGAAGAAGAAAGACCAAAACTACAACCAATTCAGGCACAGAAATTGCCAGGTCGTAACGAAAGAGTATCCGTTAGGTATTTTGACGGAGCAGTAAAAGAAGGCGTGAAATTCAAAAGTGTAGAGCAAGACGTAGCAGCTAACCGCTGTGTATTGATGTGATATGCATTTAATAAAATAGATATGAAATATTTACTAACTACATTGTCATTGTTTTTAATGGGGTGTGCTTCAGCACAAAAATGCCCGAAAGAAAATTTATCATCACTTAGACCTCAAGTAGAGCCTAAAGAAATAGATATATCGGACGCTATCGTTGAGTTAGAAGGTGAGGCAATAGAAATCGTTGATTTAGATAAACTCCCAATGGTAACAGAATCTAAAAAAGAAGTAGAAGTAAAAGTGAAAGAGCTAGCCATTCATTACGAAAAAGCGAGAACAAAAAAAGCTTTTAAAGGATATAGAGTTCAGGTATTTTCTACCAATAACAAAACAAAAGCAGAGCGTGTAATGCGTGAGATAAGAGCAGTTTTATCTCAAGAGTTAGATAGCAAATCCCCCATGGTATATAACTTGTATGACCAACCTTTTTTTAGAGTCAAAATAGGTGATTATTTACTTAAAGAAAGAGCACATGAATTGTTATATATCATCCAACAAGTAAAAGGTTTTGAAAATGCTTTATTAGTGCCAGATTTGATTAAAATCAACAGAATAGATTAATATATTTTTCATCCAATCATATTATGCTAAAATCAAAAGTACAGCAATTAGTAAAAGAAAATAAAAATGAAGTATTAGCAATTCGCAGGTATTTACACGCTCATCCCGAATTGTCTTTTGAAGAGTATGAAACTTCTAAATATGTAGTTAAGCAACTCAGAGACATGGGTTTGGAAGTAGAGCAAATGGCAGACACAGGTGTAGTAGCCTATATAAAAGGAAAAAATCCGACAAAAAAAGTAGTAGCCTTACGAGCAGATATGGATGCATTGCCGATTATAGAGGAGAATGATGTCCCGTATAAATCTCAAAATGAAGGAGTGATGCACGCTTGCGGACATGATGTTCATACAGCATCTTTATTAGGAGCCACCAGAATTATGTCCGCCCTCAAAGATGAATTTGAAGGGACTGTAAAACTGATATTTCAACCAGGAGAAGAAAGATTACCAGGAGGAGCTTCTTTAATGATAAAAGAAGGAGTCTTAGAAAATCCAAGACCAGAGAGTATTGTAGGGCAACACGTAATGCCGTTTATTGACGCAGGAAAAGTAGGTTTCCGCTCTGGTATGTACATGGCAAGTGCCGATGAAGTGATGCTTACTATAAGAGGAAAAGGAGGACACGCAGCAATGCCTGAGTTAGGAGTAGATTCAGTATTATTAGCCTCACATATTATCGTAGCCTTACAGCAAGTAAGTAGCCGAAACGCTTCTCCAAAAGTACCCACTGTACTTTCTTTTGGTAAAGTACAGGCAAACGGAGCAACTAATGTAATTCCTAACGAAGTACATATCGAAGGAACTTTTCGGACTATGGATGAAAAATGGAGAAAAGAAGCTCATAAAAAAATAAGAACCATAGCAGAAGGAGTAGCCCAAGCAATGGGTGGTGAATGCGATGTAGACATACGAATAGGCTACCCGTTCTTGAAAAATGAGCCAGAACTCGCTGCTAAGATGAGAGCCTACGCAGTTGAGTACATGGGAGAAGAAAACGTTGAAGACCTAGACTTGTGGATGGCAGCCGAAGACTTTTCGTACTACACACAGGTTGTAGATGCTAACTTTTACCGCCTAGGCATTAGAAATGAAGCCAAAGGAATTACCTCAGGCTTGCACACACCTACATTTGATATTGACGAGTCAGCACTAGAAGTAGGAGCGGGTCTCATGGCTTATCTGACACTAAGACAACTGTCAGAATAAATGAGAATTGATATAATTACCTGTCAGCCAGGCTTGTTTGAAGGAGCTTTCTCTCATTCTATCATTAAGCGAGCACAAGACAAAGGCTTGGTAGAAATTCATACCCATGACTTAAGAGAATATCCAACCAATAAGTATGGTAAAATAGACGATTACGTATTTGGTGGTGGAGCAGGAATGGTGTTGATGATAGAACCGATAGAAAAAATCATTAACAAACTACAAGAAGAAAGAAACTATGATGCGGTTATTTACATGACTCCAGACGGTGAATCCCTGTCGCAAAACAAAGCAAATGGTTTTGCACTTTTTGAAAACATAATCATTCTTTGTGGGCATTATAAAGGAGTTGACCAAAGGGTAAGAGATCACTTTATTACTCACGAAATCACAATAGGTGATTATGTGCTGAGTGGAGGAGAACTCGCCGCTTGTGTCTTTACAGATGCTATTGTGCGACTATTGCCCAATGTTTTAGGGGATGAGACTTCGGCTCTTACCGATTCTTTTCAAGACGGCCTACTAGCACCTCCCGTGTATACTCGCCCTTCGGATTACAAAGGGATGAAAGTGCCGGATATATTGCTAAGCGGACACGAAAAAAAAATTGAAGAGTGGCGATTTGATCAGTCTTTGCAGAGAACCAAAGAAAGACGACCAGACCTATTGGAAGACAAATAAAATTAGGGGCTTCCCTTTTTCGCTATTCCGCTCAAAGGTCAGGCCATTTGCTATATCTTTTTTTTGTGTTTTTGTGTCATATTGAGCTTGTCGAAACACAGAACAAAAACACACAAAAAAGGATGCCACTTCTGTCCTTAAGCCAGCCACTTCGTGGCTCTATTTCTCAAAAAAAGTTTTTTTTTCAAAAGAATGTAAAATTTCTCTCTTTTGATTTCTTGATTAGCAAAATATACTTATATTTGCATTCTGTTTTTGAAATAACGAGATTATGAATAACGAACTTATAAAGCTAGTACAAGAGGAATATAAAGACGCAAGAGCTGATCTTCCTAAATTTAATGTTGGTGATACACTTAACCTTCACCTCAAAATTAAAGAGGGAGAAAAAGAACGTGTACAGCAGTTTCAAGGTACTGTTATCCAAAAAAGAAATCCTAACACCAATGGTGAGACTTTTACTTTAAGAAAAGTAACTCAAGGTGTAGCGGTAGAAAGAATCTTTCATTTAGTGGCACCTAATATTGCTAAAATTGATGTAGTAAGACAAGGTAGAGTAAGAAGAGCAAGATTGTTCTATTTACGTGACAGAATGGGTAAATCGGCAAGAGTAAGAGAAAAAAGACGTTAGTACAACGTTTGACTATAAAAAGAAAAGCTGACAATATTGTCGGCTTTTTTTGTTTACAGAAAACCGTAATTGTAAAAAGATTAATTATCTTACAAGAAGATGAATTTGAAATTCTCAAAATATCAAGGCACAGGAAACGATTTTGTTATTATTGATGATAGAACTGAATCCTTTGATGTAAATGATGTAAGCCTAATCTCTCGCTTATGTGACCGTAAGTTTGGAATTGGAGCAGATGGACTGATGTTGCTTCGCAATGCCGAAGGGTACGACTTTAGGATGATATACTTCAATGCTGATGGCAAAGAAGGGTCTATGTGTGGTAATGGTGGGCGTTGTCTAGTGCAGTTTGCTCATGATATAGGAGTTATAGCCGATGAAGCTAAATTTATCGCAGTAGATGGGGGGCACACGGCATTTTTGAAAGAAGGTAAAATACATTTACATATGATTGATATAGCAGTATATCAAAATGTAGATGATACTTACTTTATGGATACGGGAAGTCCGCATCACGTAGCTTTTGTGGATGATGTAAAGCAATTAGACGTTGTTACCGAAGGTGCTAATATTCGCCATAGTGAGCAATATGCTCCAGCAGGTACAAATGTTAATTTTGTAGAGCTAGTGAGTAAAAATAAAATCTCGGTGAGAACTTTTGAACGAGGAGTTGAGGACGAGACTTTGTCCTGCGGTACTGGAGTTACAGCTTGTGCTTTAAGTACTTATCTTAGGGAAGGTATAAGTTCACCAGTTACTATTGATGTAGTTGGTGGCGAGTTGTCCGTAAGCTTTGATGAGCATAATGATAGCTTTACTAATGTGTATTTAATTGGTCCTGCAACTTTTGTCTTTAAAGGGGAGGTTTAAATCAATTCTAATTGAATGTGAGATTGGTGTTTACACTGCTACTTTTCCTTTAATATGTGGGTGCGGGTTATAGTCTACCAATTCAAAATCTTCATATTTGAAGTCAAATAAAGATTTTATATTGGGATTGATTTTCATTGTAGGTAAAGGTCTCATGTCACGAGAGAGTTGTAGTTCTATTTGCTCAAAGTGATTAGAGTAGATGTGAGTATCACCAAATGTATGAACAAAATCTCCAGCTTCTAGTCCACAAACCTGTGCCATCATCATGGTAAGTAGGGCGTAAGAAGCAATATTAAAAGGTACTCCTAAAAACACGTCTGCACTACGTTGGTATAGTTGGCAAGATAACTTTCCATCTGCTACATAAAACTGAAATAAAGAGTGACAAGGTGGTAAAGCCATTTGGTCTACAAAAGAAACGTTCCAAGCACTTACCATTAGGCGGCGAGAGTCTGGGTTGGTTTTGATTTGCTCAATTATTTTTGTGATCTGATCGGTAGATGAGCCGTCAGGGTTAGGCCATGATCGCCACTGATAACCGTATACAGGACCTAATTCACCATTTTCATCCGCCCAATCGTCCCAGATAGATACTTTGTTTTCTTTTAGGTACTTGATGTTGGTGTCACCAGAAATGAACCAAAGTAATTCGTGAATAATTGAGCGAAGGTGTAGCTTTTTTGTAGTCAAACAAGGGAATCCTTTACTTAAATCAAAACGTATTTGATGTCCAAATATACTACGTGTACCTGTTCCTGTTCGGTCAGATTTATCTGTACCGTTTTCCATGATGTGTTTTGCTAAGTCGAGGTATTGTTTCATAATTTCTTTATTTTAATCTTTCAATTTTCGTGAAAAAATGGAAGAAAGGAAAAAAAGATAATGTTTTATTATCCCCATTTTGAATAGGGTTGTGTTAAGGATCCGTCAGTAGACGGATATGTCTTCGTGGAAATCCTTTTTATGGTTTTATGATTGATTTCGTGTTTACTTAAACAATGAAAAGCACCAAGTCCTACGATAATCTCTCGTGCATTGACTCCGATTACCAGCCTGTTGATTTGTGAAGCGATAATATTGATTGCCACTTGGTCATTGGGATCGTTAAATATGGGGACAATTACGGCGTGATTACAAATGTAGAAATTCAAATAACTTGCAGGTAATAGCTCCTCTTTGAAAAAAATGTGGTTGTGTGGCATTGGAATTTCTATGATATTGAGTTTGTTTTTTCTGTTTTGATTTATTTTTTTTAAGAGATTGATGTTTTCTGTTATCGGGGGGTGATTAATGTTTTCTTTTCTTTTTTCACTTGCGATTAGGATGGTGTTTTGACTAATAAACCTTGCAAAGTCATCTATATGACCGTCTGTGTCATCTCCAGCGATACCGTTTTTGAGCCAAATAATTTCATCTTGGTAAAACTCTTTTTTTAATATTTTTTCTATCTGTGCTTTAGTGTATTTCGGGTTTCGGGTAGGGTGTAAGAGGCAAGATTCTGTTGTGATCAAAAGCCCATTCCCATTAGCCTCAAAAGAACCACCTTCTAGTACAAAATCAATGTTTTTGGATTGGAATTGTGGGTTTTGATTACTAATATACTGAGATATTTTATTGTCTTTTGTGTAGGGATATTTGTTTCCCCAAGCATTGTATTGCCAGTTTAATGTTTTTGTCGTTGTATCTCCGATAAGGAAATCTGGTCCATAATCTCTTATCCAAGCATCATTCGTTTCTTGGTAATGAAATATAGTGTTGTGTAAAGAAATATCTTGTTGAGACGCAAGGTTTAATACTTTATCCCTTGTTTCTAAATCATTAACAATGAGGTTAATGGTTTCTCCTTTTTGGATAATTTTAATGAATTTAAGAAAGCTGATTTGAGCTTGTATATGGCTGTCGTGATGCCATGTATCAAGATTGTACGGCCAAGATAGCCAAGTGGATTCATGTTTTTCCCATTCGGCGGGGAGTCTATAAGTCATCATTATCTGTTTGGCTTATAGAGTTATAAGTTTCAGGTCTTCTGTCTCTTAGGAATGCCCATGTTTTTCGGTATGTAGAGATTTTTTCATAATCTATTTCATAAAAGTTGACTTCTTCTGTTTCTCTAGCTTGCTGTACTATTTTTCCGAAAGGGTTAGAAATAAAAGAATTTCCCCAAAACTGTGTGTTTTTTTCATTTCCTACCCTGTTTACGCTCATTATATATACGCCGTTTGCAATAGCATGAGCTTGTTGGATGGTTTTCCAAGCTGACAACTCTTCTTTTTGAGTTTCGATTGTGTCATTTTTATCCCAACCGATAGCGGTAGGGTAGACAATGAGTTGAGCTCCTTTTAACGCCACTGCTCTAGCTGCTTCTGGAAACCATTGGTCAAAACAGATGAGTGGAGCTATTTTACCATGTTTAGTGTTAAATACTTGATAGCCTAAATCCCCCTTTTCAAAATAATATTTTTCATAATAGTCTGGGTCGTAAGGGATGTGGGTTTTTCTGTATTTGTTGGTTTTACCTTCGGTGTCAAATAGTATGGTGGTATTATAATGCTTTTGGTCATCTGTTTTCTCAAAAAAAGAAGCTATAATAACAATGTTTAGCTCTTTGGCGAGCTTAGCAAGTATGTTTGTTTCTTGGTTAGGGATAGGTTTAGCAAGGTCAAAGTGTTTTTTACTTTCTTCGTTACAAAAATAGGGAGACAAGAAAAGTTCTTGTGTACAAATGATTTGAGTCCCTTTTTGTGCGAGTTTTTCGATTTTGTCTACTGTTCGTAGAAAGTTTTCTTCTTGATTTGTAGACGCAGCTAATTGTATGTATCCTATTTTTACTTTCATAAAATTATAAAGAAAGATGTGTTTTGTGCAAAGTTATAAATATATTTGGCTTGGAGGTTTAATTTTATATAGGTAAATGAAAATACTATTAAGTATAATAAAACAATTTTTTAGGATTTTATTTTATCCTTTTCGACTTTATTATAATTACCACGTTAAGATGTGTTGGACGAAGGAAAATCTACTCCATCGTGACAATGTGTTTGTGACTCTTTTAGTTTTTGTGATGTTTGCCAGTATTGGTTGGTTGGCTAGTTATGTTAAGATATTAGATCCTTTGGGAGATGCTTTTGCTGATGTGGAATTGACTGATGTTGCTTTTTCTCGTATGAATAAAAATGAAAGTTTTCGTTTGCAATTTTCAGAAGACGGTTCCCCTGTTGTGATGCAAAGCCCAGATGTAGTAATCATTAATGTAGGGAATGCAGGAAATGTACCAAGAGGGGCGATGTCTGGCTTGGTTGAGATTATTAATGGAATGGGACCTAAAGTAATTGGAGTCGATGCGTTTTTTAGAGAGCCTAAGGATCCTTTTCAGGATTCGTTATTAGCAGTGGCCTTGGCTAAAGTAGATAATTTGGTGTTGGTGTCTGAAGGGAGAAATTATGATAATGAAACTAATACCGTTGATTCCTTAGTGTATAGCCATCCAATGTTTCTTAAAAGAGCTCATACTGGTTGTGCCACAATGGATATTAAAAGTAAAAGTGGAGAACACCATACAGAAGTGTTAAGAATGTTTACTCCTTTTTTTAATGTTAAGAAAGAACAAAGGGTAGAGCCATTTTTTGCTACAAAAATTTGTGAGTTATACGATTCTACTAGCTTAGAAAGGCTGATGAAAAGAAATAGAGCTTCTGAACGGATTAATTATTTTGGAAATATTTACATCCCTTTTCATTACGAAAAGTATGGTTATTTAGCGAACTATACTCCTCTGTCGAATAAACAGCATTACTTAGCTTTTGATTATCCAGATGTATTTAATGGTTTGGTGGATACCTTTATGGTGAAAGGTAAGATTGTGCTTTTTGGTTTTTTGGGAGATCCTCTTTATAAAGCAATGGGAGAGGATAAGTTCTATACACCTCTTAATAATAAGTATATTGGAACTAGAGATAGGGATATGTTTGGGGTGGTGACTTATGCTAATATCATTTCGATGATTTTAGAAGGAAATTATATTGATGAAACGCCTAATTGGTTGGTGCATTTGTTGGGAGTGTTTGCTGTTTGGTTGACTTTTGTTAATTTTAGACCGTTATATAATAGTTATAAAATTTGGTACGATGGTGTGTCTAAGATATTGAGTTTTGGGTATACTCTTTTTATATTATTGTTGATTGGTTTGATTTTTGAGTACACTAATTTTGAGTTTAGGTTTGGTGCATTATATTTTGGTTGCATTTTATTGGCAGGCGATTTCTTAGAAATTTATTACGGAGTCATTAAAAACGTTTATCGAAAATTCTTCTCAAAAAACATTGAAGAATATGAATAGATTTGATTTTCGGCACAGTGTTTGCCGGTGTTCTAGTAAATAAATATTATAACTAATAGAAAGATGAAAAAGTTACATATAATTCTTGTCGCATTAATGATGACTTCATTGGGATTCTCTCAAAGTCATGTGTTTAGTATTCTTGCGAATAAGGGATCCAATCAAGTAAAAAAGGGTACGAATTGGAATACTTTATCTACGGGGTCTAAAGTGTATAAAGGTAACTCTATTAAAGTTGTAGCGGGTGGTTATATCGGTCTGATGCACAAAACAGGTAAAACTATTGAATTGCGTACTGCTGGAGAGTATTCTGTTGCAAGTTTAGAAGGAAAGTTGAAAACAAGTTCTTCTTCATATGCAGAGCGTTATACTCGTTTTGCTACCAATATGAATGGATCAGAAGGCGCTAAGTATAAATACAATGCTACTGGATCGGTAGATAGGGGTGTAGGATATGATTTATTAACTCAAGACACTATTGAGGTAATAAAAGAAATCCCGTTAACAATAGCTTGGTCAGTAAAAGGGAAATCAGCAAATGATCGAGTAGAATTAAGAATTGTTAACCTATTTGATGAGACGTTAGTAAAAAGTACTGGAAAGAATAGTAGTGCTGTGCTAGACTTAACTAAGGTGACTTTGCCTGGAGCAGATGAATTAATTGTAGCAAACTTGTTTGACCCTTTATCAGACAAAGGAGAGTCTCTTATCAAAAAAGCTACACAGGTACACTTGGTGGAAGCTACTAAAGCTAAAAAAGTTTTAGCGGAGTATAACAAGCTAGTGGCAGAGTTGGATCTTAACTCACCTTTGGACAATATGGTTTTAGCCTCTTTTTTTGCTGAGCATGGTTTGGTAAGTTACGCAAGCTCTCACTTATACCGAGCAGCGAGTTTAGCACCTGAAGTAACGGATTATGAAGGAGCTTTTTATAGCTACCTAGAAAAAGAAGGTGTTGTAACAAAAGCACAAAAAAAATAGATTAATTTTTAAGTTAAAGTTTGAGTCCTGTATGTAAATGCAGGACTTTTTTATTTAGATGACTTGTTGAGTCTGTCTATATTAGCTTAATATTAAACGGGTGAAAAGTTCAATTACTTATACAAGTTTTATAAGTGTATAGTTTTTTGTACCTTTGCCCACTTGAATGAAAAAGATATGAATTTTAGAGAACTAGGGTTAAGTGATTTTGTGTTAGAAGGCATCGAAAAGATGGGCTTCGAAAATCCAACATCCGTACAAGAAAAGGCAATTCCAGCCTTAATGGAGTCACATCAAGATGCGGTAGTGTTGGCACAAACAGGTACAGGTAAAACTGCTGCTTTTGGCTTACCTTTGTTGAGTAAAGTTGATGTCTCTTCAAAAAAGATACAAGCAGTAGTAGTTGCACCTACACGTGAATTAGCTACGCAGATTAAGTCTAACTTTGCTGATTACGCATCTCAAAACCGTAAGCTACGTGTAGAAGTGGTGTATGGTGGAGCCAGTATAATGGATCAAATTAAAAGTATCAAAAAAGGGGTGCACGTATTAGTAGGTACTCCAGGTAGGTTACTTGATTTGATTAAGCGTAGGGTAGTAGATTTGTCAGAAGCACAATACGTAGTATTGGATGAGGCTGATGAGATGCTAAGCATGGGTTTTAAAGATGATATAGATACTATATTATCCCATACAGATGGAGATCGTAAGATTTGGTTATTTTCGGCAACAATGCCTAGAGCTATTAAACAAATAGTTGGCGGATATATGGATAATCCACTAAATATAGAGGTGGATAGAACTGATGTAACAAATAAAAACATTGAACATCAATACTTAGTTGTTAAGCGAGCACATAAATACGAAGCTTTACGTAGGATATTGAGTATTGAACCTGATGCTTTTGGTGTTATTTTTTGTCGAACTAAAGCCGAAACACAAGATGTGTCTGACAGGTTGATGGGTGATGGGTTTAATGCAGGAGCTTTAAACGGTGATATGTCTCAAGCTCAGCGAGACACGATGATGGGTAAGTTCAGAAAGCGTAGGATTAAGTTTTTGGTAGCAACTGATGTAGCGGCTAGAGGAATAGATGTAGACGATATTACTCACGTATTTCACTTGAACTTACCAGATGAGCGTGAATATTATACACACAGAAGTGGTCGTACTGCCAGAGCTGGTAAAACAGGTATTTCTTTAGCGTTGATTTCTGATAGAGAAACACGTTCTCTTAGAGATTTAGGAAAGTATTTATCTATTGACTTTAAGAAAATAGAAGTGCCTAATGCAGATACGTATTTCACTGTAGCTATGGACAAGTGGAAAACCGATTTCTTAGAAATGAAAGATATTGATCCTAAAGTAGATGCTTTTTACGAAAGTATTGAGGCTGACTTGGAAGGTATGGATACAGTAACAGCTGTAAAGCGTGCTTTGATGATTTCTTTAGAAAAGATTTTCAAAAATTCAGAATTAAAAGAAGATATTAATACCGCTGAAGGTAGAGGTGGAGATAGAGGTTCTGGTGGTAGAAGAGATAGAGGCAGTAGAGATAGAGATGGGGAGTATACTAGATTCTTTATCAATGTAGGTGAAAAAGATAAAATGGATAAAGGCGGAATACTACGCTTTGTTTGTGACAATACATCTGCCAAAGGTGCCGATATCGGAAGAATAGACATGAAGGATTCTTTCTCTTTCTTTGAAGTGAAAAAAGAACAAGCTGGAGGAGTTGTAAAAGGCTTGAGCGGAGAAGAGTTAGACGGACGCTCTATTAGAGTAGAAGAGTCAGGAGATAGACCAAGTGGCGGTGGTCGTAGAGGCGGTGGCGGGTATCGTGGCGGAAATGGCGGCGGTGGTCGAAGAAGCGGTGGCGGCGGAAGCGGCGGTCGAAGAAGATACTAATTTTTAAATAATTATGACATTAAAAAAGCCGTTTTACATTATGTGAAACGGCTTTTTTGTCTTAACAGAAATTGATGTTATTCAGCTGATTCTACTTCATGAGTTTCTACTTCTGTGTCAGTTTTTGCGTCTTTATTGCAGCATGCTTTTTTACAATCTGGAGCACATTCATGTTTTTCTTCTTCTTTGTGGCAACATTTTTTACCTTCTTTTTCGCATTTTTCTTTTTCTTCTGCAGTACATTCTGTTTTGTCTTTACAGCAGTCACCTTTACCGTCTTTACAGCAATCACCACAAGATGATAACAATGATACACAAATAATACTCGCAGCGATTAATATCTTTTTCATAATTTTGTTTTTGTTGAGTTAATATGTAAATATAAGAGTATCTTTTTACTCTCGTTAAGCTTAACGTATTTATAATAAAATTAGTTCATTTTTTTTGTAATTGCTTGTAATAGCTTAGGTGATTTATTAAGAAACAAGATAAGTTTTTGTAGTTTTGTTTCCTATGTGTAAGTTTTTAAGACAAACTATGAAAAAGAATCTACTAAGCCTTTGTACTACAATTTTCTTCTTGTTTTTTAGTTTAACTACGTTCTCTCAGCAAGGAGCTGTAATTAAGGTGGTTAAAGGGATGAAGAATGCTCAGAATCTTGTTCAGAATGCTCAAGCCAAAGTAGCAGAGATAGACGCAGCTTTTAAAAAGGTAAAAGACTCGGGAGCTTACAAAACATTAGTAGATGGCTTCGAATTAAAATTTCCTTATGCAGTATTGCCTGTTGGTGGTAATGAAGATTACGCTATTGTGGTAAATGGTGTAGGTTTAGACCCTATAGCGGGGATGTATGCAGAGATTTTTATGAAAATACCTAGAGGGGAAAATAAATATTTATATTTCTTGGCAGACAAAGTCCCTTTGAGTTCTTCAGGTAAGATTTTAGGAGATTTGAATTTGTATCTTCTTAAGACTATTGACGTAAAGGTAGGGGAAGGATTTGATGTTACGTTTAAAGGAATGGACGATAAAAATGATGAAAATTCTTACGTTACATTTAATTGTAATGGGTTTAAAGAATTATTCATTAACGGTAGGCTAAACTTTGATTCTAAAACTGTTTTGACTCATGATGAGAAAAAACCACTTTCATTGGACTTTTTTGTTAATGCAGATCGCCTTGAGAATATGATTGTTAAGTTTGATAGGATTCCTGCAGTAGAGTTTAAGGGGTTGCCCGGCTTTGTTTGCGATATTCCAGATCTCACCCTAGATAAGAGCGATTTGCGTAACGCACCTTCTTTTAACTTACCGCAATGGTACATAGATACATTAAAGATAAAAGATCCAGGATTGGATGAATCTATTTATGGTTCTGCTTTGTGGCAAGGAGTTTACGCGTCTAAGATTTTTATTACAATACCCACCAAATTTATAGAGGGGTCTGGAGATGATTCTAAAAAGAGAGCGGAGAAAAAAGATGGTACAAGAAAAGTAGAAGAGACCGTAGTGATAGAATCTAAACATTTCATTGTAGATGAGTATGGTGTTACGTCATTGACACGGGCTATATCGGCATCTAAAAACACTCCTATTGTTAAGGGAGATTTAAAAGGGTTCAAATATCAAATAGATTCCCTTCGGCTTAATATTATAGCCTCTAGTTTGTCGAGAGCAGGGTTATACGGTGAGATGTCTTTTCCGATTTGTAAAGAAACTTCTACGGTAGAATATGGGATTACGATTACTAAAAGTGCAGAAGAGGGTAGTGGAGTGCAATATTATGGTTATGCGAATGCTACAATTAATAAAAAATTACATGCAGAAGCCTTTGGTGTTGCTCAGCTAGACATCAATAAAAGTCAATTTAATTTAGAGTATAAAAACAATCAGTTTTTTCCAGAAGTGATTTTAGATGGAAAACTTGTAGTATCGCCTAAAAAGAAGAAGAAAAAAACAACAGATACAGATACAAAATCCGCAGGAAAGATAAGTCTTGTGTTTAATGGTTTTGCAATAGGGAGTAAAACACCTTATGTATCCTTCATAGGAGGAGGAGCTGAGGTAGATTTAACGAGTAATACCAGTTTAACTATAATATGAGTCTAATTTAGATTGAATTGTTTTTTGCAATATCGAGGAAAAATGATTTAGCATAACTGGTTACGGTAAATTATTTTAACGAAGAGAGTGTAAAAACAAACAGGATAAATGACTTGTCTTATAGTTAAAATGGTATAACTCTAAATTAGCAAAATTGCCTATTTCTATTATTAAGGCTGAGATAAAAACTGAGTCTGGTGGTCAGAGAATGGGCTTAAGGTTAGGCTTAGATGTAAAGCTTCAGAAATCTTCTGGTAATGGAGAAAAGAGTGGGAATGGATTTGGCGGGAAAGCAGATTTTACGGTTTGGGCTAAAAGAAACCCATCAACAAAACGTTGGGGATATGATGATTTTCAGTTAAACGAGATTTCGATTGAAGTAGATCAAGGAAGCTTCTCTATGAAAGGACACCTTGCCATGTTTAATGATGATCCAGTTTATTACAAAGGCTACTGTGGTCATTTAGAAATTAAGATCATTAAAAAAATAGAAGTGAAAGCTTCAGCTATTTTTGGGAAAGCGATGGATGATGAAGGGGTTTCATTATTGGCTAGTGAGAAAATGGAAGCCGCAATTATAGCAGGTACTGAAATTGCCTCAGAAAGGACTTCGGCTACAGAGTATCGCTATTGGTTTTTTGATGCTCAAGCGAAATTCCCAGGGATTCCATTTTTTCCAGGGGTGAAGCTAAATTCATTTATGGGAGGTTTGTATTATAATATGGAGATGAGTAAGGGTGTTGTAGGGAGTACTGAGGCTAAACCTTTATGCTCTACGGCATCTGGGAGAACCTTTAAGCCTTATAATGGTGTGATGGGATTAATGGCAGGAATTGGTATTATAGATGCAGGAGGAGGTAGTGCCTTTAATGGTAATATTAATTTTGGGTTAGAATTTTTTATAGGAAAAAATAGTGGGCAAGGTTTGAAGAGAATCGCAACTTGGGGAGGTGTAAGTTTCCTTAATGGAGCATATAAAGAGCCAAGTTTTGAAGAGATAGAAAAAGATACAGAAGGAAAAACACCTAAGAAAGGTGAAGACAAAAAAGTGGAAATGGATAAATCACCACCTCCAGCAGGTAAATTAGCAGCCAACTGGTATGTAGAGTATGATTTTCCTAATAAAACATTAGTAGGTGATTTTGACGTTTTCGTAAATATGTCAGTAATAAAAGGGACAGGTAAAAAAGGTAAAGCAGGTAGGATTTCGTTTTATTCTTCTCCATCAGACTGGTATGTGTACTTTGGTAAGCCAAATAAAGGAGACCGTATTGGTTTAAGAGTAGTGAATTTAGCAAGCATAGAATCTTACTTGTGTATGGGGAGTCTTTTGCCAGACCCCGCTATTGCACCTATGCCAGATCAAATAAAACCTACAATAACAATTGACTACTCATTATTAGGTACAGGTGGAGGTATTTCTTTCGGTACTCGGTTTGAAGCAAAAGGAGATGCTTATGTGCCTTTAGGTTTTTGCCGTCTTAAAGCAGGGCTTGACTATAGTATCTTAACAGGTTTTGATATACTTTTATCCAAGTCATCAAAACCAATTAATTGTGGAGGTTTTGGAGAGAGAGGGATTAATAATTGGTACGCTACGGGACAAGCATATTTTTATGGTGGTGCAGATGTGAAGGTGAAGTGGGATTGTAGGTTGTTTGGAGATAAAAGTAAACGATTATTCTCGTTATGGGTAAAGGCATATGTTTTTGCTCAATTCCCACGTCCTACATACATACAGGGAGAGGTAGCAGCTGGAATTAAAATTCTTAAGAAAAATTTCACGGCTCATTTTAAAATAAAACTTGGTGATAAGTGTGATGTAGTATCTCAGGTAAGCGATATTTACTTTATAGATAGGATTATACCTACAGATGATCAGGAAGAGGTAGCTGTAAGTTCTGTTATACGTGTTTCTTTTTCTGAAGAAATAGATGGCTTTCACTATACCTTAGCAAGGGGTAAATCGAATGAAACTTATAGGGGTCATGTAGACGAATCTACCATTTCTGTGTTTGATGCTGAAGGCAATGAAATTGAAGTGATGTATGAAATGGCGGAGAGTTTTAAAGAATTAGTGCTAACACCTTTAAGAGTTTTACCAGAGAATAGTGAAATCACAGTAATTGTAAATGTGCAGACTCAAAAGAAAAATGGGAGTAATTGGTCAACAATGTATGATGCAATAGAGGCCGATACTGTTGTGTTTAAGACTGGAGTAGAACCAGATAAAATCCCTAATAATGATATTTACTATGCATACCCGTTACCTGGGATGACTAATTTCTATAAAGATGTTTCTACTCAAGGTTTTGTGAGGTTTGCGGTGTTACCCAATAAGTCTGTAAAACTTCACCCTGATTATGAATACATTGCAGCATTTTATGATGGGAATAATGAAATTGATAGAACAAATAAAATCACGTATTCTGATCAATATATGGAACATAATTTCAAATTTGATTTACCAGTATCTCGTTTGGATTTAGGTAAAAAATATACATTTAAGATTATTAAATCGCCTATACCTACAGGTACTACATCTTCTAGTACTACCACTGGTACTTCCACAGTAGGTGCAATGGATATGGGATATGAAGATTCAGTAATTATTTCTTATACATTCTACACAAGTGAATACGCTACGTTCAAAGAAAAAATAGCAGTGTATAATTCGTCCATTACGGAGGCATTTCAGGGTGGGTTCAAAATTGATTTATCGGGACTGAAAAACACAGCTCAGTACGAGGCATTATCTCTCTCCGAAATTGCTGGTTATGAACGTGAGCATATATTAGTAACTGACCCATTAATTCATTTTGGTAAGATTGATTATCACAATGATCAGTTTAATGAGTTAGCGGACAATGCAAATAGTATAAAGGATGGACTTTCTTCTTTTAGCTTTAATAATAGTATAAAAGATAATGTTCAAATATTTTCTTCTGCCTTTGATGATGTAAACTCGTCGTTAGATATTCTAAATATGGAATGTTTATTAGGTGGGGGTTGTAGCAGTGATGACCTCAAGGACATTACAATACCAAAAGGAGAAATTGTTTTACCAGTAGGGTATTATTTACCAGGAGAGGATGTGCCAGTGTCCACTCAACGCTTGATAATTGATTTAGATAAAGATATAAAAATAGGAAGTTAAGATGTTAAGAGTATATACATTATTATTCTTTTGTGTTTCAGTAAGTTTTTCTTTTGCACAGACAGATACAATTACATTGGTAAGCGATTACCAAGAAGGAGAGGGTTTGCGTCTAAAATGGTTTCCCGCAACAGCGGATATCTTTTTTGAGGGGTTTAAAAAAGGGTATAATATATACCGTGCAGAAGCAGTGAAAACACCAAGTGGTGGAGAAAAATTAGGGGCTTATACAAAAGTAAATACTCAGGAGATTAAGTATTGGTCTTATGATGAATTTGAAAAAGAGTATGCAAAAGATACCTCTATAATTGTAGCGGAAATTTTCGTAAGTGGAGCTGATGAAATTGTCAATAGAAAAGTACAATCAACGCCTGGTGAAGCAGCTGATCAACAGCGTCAAGATGATATGCTTTATTTTATAGGGCTTGTGGCAGCAGTGGGAGATAATAAAGTGGCGGAAGCAATTGGGCTTTATTATGTAGATGAGACAGCGGTAAAAGGTAAAAAATACATTTATAAAATAGAATTGATAGGTGAATCAGCTTTTACATCTTATCATTTTGTAAATGGGCTGAAAGAAAAACCATCTCCAAAGATAATGGGACTCGTACCAAAATTATTTCCGAAAGCAGTTCATTTGTCTTGGTATAATAATAAACAAAAGGATTACCCTTATTATAATATATACCGCTCTACAAAAAAGAACAATGGCTATACAAAGTTGAATGACATTCCTTATACAGGAAGTGTCGAGAACAATATTACACCTAACTACACATTTTATGTAGATTCGATTCCTGAGTATGATAAAACGTATTATTATAAAATCTATGGAGTAAATTTCTTTGCCGAAGAAGGAGGGTTTTCTGAACCAGTAGAAGTAAAGGCCATGTACCTATTAGAGTCATCTCCTCAAATTGTAAGTACTACAGAAATGCCTGGTACAAGTGATATAGAGCTTGAGTGGAGGGTAGAAGCCGAAGACGAATCTTATATTAAAGGGTATTCGGTATTTAGAGCCGCTAAAGGATCTGGTCCTTACCTAAAGGTGAATGATAAAATGATTTCGAATAAAAATTTAACCTATTTTGATAAATCATCAAAGTCAAGTGCCAACTATTATGTAGTGACCGCTTACGGGGCATCGGGTGACTCTGTTAACTCTATTATGAAAGCACATTTACTACTAGATTCTATTCCTCCAGCACAGCCTGTATTTGTAAGCGGGAAGTGTGACACCAACGGTATAGTAAGTTTAGTATGGGAGATGAATACTGAGCCAGATTTAGTGGGTTACAGGATATTTAGCACTTATGACACCACAAGAGATGCCTTGCGTGTGATACCAGGGGATACACTCGTAAGTGAATTTACTGATACAGTAGACCTAAAAAGACAGCAACATGTTATTTATTATAGAATATTTGCTTTAGATAATCATTATAATCCATCGTTACCATCAGTGTATTTTGCAGTCAAATTACCAGATATGATAGCTCCTTTGAGTGGTTTTTTGGAAACATATAGCGTAGGAGTAAATGGTGTTACGTTAAAATGGGTAAATTCTGCCTCAACGGATTTAGCAAAAATGCACTTGATGCGAAAATCAGGTGTTGCTTTTGAGTACAAAACTATTTTTACAACAAGTGGTGACAGCCTTTCTATTGGGACTTATACTGATACGACTACCAAATCCGGGCAGACATATAGCTATGTTGTAATGGCAGAAGATGAGGCAGGGTTGAAATCGGTACAATCAAAGGTGTTTAAAATAAGACAGTTTCATAAAGAGAAGAAAAAACCAATTACAAACTTGGGTGGAGTGGTGAACGCAGATAATAAACTCATTAAACTAACTTGGGAATACGCCTCTAATGCTAAAGGATTTACGATATATAGGGCAAAAGGAAATGAACCATTAGCTACTTACAAACATGTTGCAGGAAAAGCACGCGAGTTTTATGATAAAAACATTAAACCAAACACAACATACACTTACCTAATGATAGGTGAACTAAAGGGTGGCTACTCTTCTGGTTATAGCGAAAGAATTGAAGTAAAGTATTAAAATGAACATGATGAAAAAGTATTTAGGAATTATAGGGTTATTGCTGTTAAGCATTACAGCATTTGGGGATGTGGTATACGTAAACCAAGCATATACTGGAGCTACTAAAGATGGACTCTCTTGGAGTACTCCCTTTACAGAAATAAATGCAGCGGTGCAAGCTGCTGGTGATAGCTTGTGGATAGCAGCGGGGGATTACATTCCAACAGATGAGTTTACTGGAGGTACGGGTGATTTTAAAACAATTTCTTTAGATAAAACAATTTCTTTTTTTGGAGGGTTTGATGGAACAGAAATTTCTTTTATAGAAAGAGATTGGGTGAGTAATAAAACAACATTAAAAGAAGGAGGTACAGCTAATAGACTTTTTAGTAGAGATGCGAATAATATTGATATTGTATTAGATGGTTTAAGTATTACTGAGGTAGGAATTATTCTCGCAGAAACGGGTGGAGAAATAGGTCATTATACTTTTAGGAATTGTAAAATTCATCATTTGACTAGTAGTGTGATGAATTTAGGTGATGGAGACTATTTGTTTGATAATGTTGATGTTCATCATGTACTAAATCCTATTCAAGGAATAAATGCCAAGTCATTGACTTTTATTAATTCTAAAATGAGGGATAATACAGGTAGTGCCTATCTTAATGTATCAGGACAGGTAGAAATTTCCAATTCTGAATTTATAGATAATACTCTTACTAGCCCTTTGGTAATAATAAGTAACACATTAGCAGGGTCTTCTGAAACTGTATCAATTAGTGATAATGTCATAAAAAGAAATACTCTTTCTGGATCATGCTTTACGGTACCAGCATTACAAGTCCCTTTTTTAATGAAAAACATGATAGTAGAGAATAACACCTTTAATGCAGGCTTTATAAGTTTAGGTAGTATTGAGCCAATAAAAATCAGTGATGTTATTTTAGATAATAATTCTGGTATAGGGTCTTCTATTTTTAATCTTGTCGATGGGTTTACCGATGTTTCTTTTGAAAAAATAACTGCTAAAAACAATAATGTAGGAACGATTTTTAATGTTAATTCAAGTATTCAATCAGATGAGATTAGTTTTAAAGACATAGTATGCGAGGGAAATACAACAAGTACTCGTTTGTTACAAGTAGCACCAGGCACTCCTTCTAAGCTTATTAACATAGATAATTTAACGATTAAGAACCACACAGGAGGGACAACAGGTCATTTATTATTGCTGTCAGGTGATGAAATTAACTATACTAACTCTACTATTGAGAACAGCACTGCACCAACAGGCATATTAACCTATAGCACAGGTGAGTTAAATATTAAAAACTCAGTATTTAAAGGGAATGATTTTTTAGATGCAGGGCTTAATATAGACGCTGTTAATTTAGGCTTAGAGAATGTTATTATTGAAAATAATAAAGCACGCCGTTTATTTACCACGTCATCCACAGGTACATCGTCTTTTGAAGGTGTTAATGTTTTAAATAATGATGTTTTATCCGGAGGAGGATTCTTATTAAGTGCTCAATTGAATCAAGCAAGTATTAATGCTTGTAATTTTAGGAATAACACCTGTCTTAATGGGGTTATGGTAACAGCAAGTTCTAAGGCTTTATTTGATAATTGTTTATTCGAGAATAACAATTCAAGTAATGGGCTTTTAACTATTTCTGGTAAAGAATACTCTATGCTAAATTCTAGTTTTATAGGAAATAAAAACACTGCTCCTTTTTCTTCCCTGTCTACTTTTAGTTGTGTTAGCAATATATTAGACAATGTAACTTATAAGGACAATGAAAGTACTACATTTTTGTTGAGTTCAAATTATGGAATTAAAATTTTAAATTCAAGCTTTGTCTCTAACAGTCTAAATAATGGGGTGAAAGGTTTTTTGTCAACTCAAAATGGTGTTTATAAAAATGTTGAAATTAGTAACAATGAAGTTGTTTTAAGTGGGGGTGGGGGTGGAGGGTTCTTTTTTGACTATGGTGATTTTCAAATGGACAATGTCTTGATTGAAAATAATCAAGTATTAGTACTATTTAATCGGATGCATTTTATTGGCGGAGGAAAAATCACTAACTCAGTGATTAGAAATAATACTTTTGACCATAAAAACTACAGTACAAATCCTAATGTCCCCCATTTTTTCTTCGGTAATGTACAGATGATAAAAAACTGTATAATTACAGGAAATAAGACTGATAAAACGGATGTTTTCTTTTCTGGATTTTCGTCATCTCGTAAAATAATAAATTCAGTTATTTATAATAATAGAGGTGCTAAAAAGATGACAGAGGGGAATACTAATTTACAATTTTACAATTCCATCATCTGGAACAATGACGTCCCAGACATCAACTTAAACGGTGATGTGAAATATTGTAATATACAAATCCCAGTAGTAGGTGAGGGGAACCTCAATATAGAGCCACAGTTTGTAGACCCAGTTAATGGAGATTTTAGCTTGGCTTGTTCTTCACCGCTTATCAATAAAGGATCAAATACCTATGCACCAGATGGGCTTGATTTAGCAGGATTGCCACGTATTAGTGCCGGTATTGTAGATATGGGGGCTTATGAGTTTGATGGAGATCCTGCTGTAGCCAATGCTACTCCAGTGCCTGACTTTAGCTTATAAAGTACTTCTTGTCAGGCAAAGGCATTGTTTTTTACCAATATAACTCCTGATTTAAGTTATTTTAACTACACTTGGGATTTTGGAGACTCCTCTTTATTATCATCTGAGGCTGAGCCTAGCCATAGTTATGCTGAAGCAGGAGATTATACAGTTACAATTACTGCTACTAATGCCTGTGGTCGCTCGGTGAGCAATAGTAAGGTCGTTACTATTCAGCCATCTGCTGTGCCAACTATCAATTACAAAACAACTATTTGTTCATCAGATACAGCTATTTTCAAAACGCCAGTAAGTTGTACCAACCTAACATGGTCAGTGACTGAAGGTACAATCCTATCAGGACAAAATACAGATGAGATTCAAGTAGCATTTGGCACTGGAGAAGTTAATAATGGTATTGTAACACTTGATGCTACCAATTGTGGAGGCAACCCTGCTTGTGAGTTTCCACTAGAGCTAGAGATTCCTATCATCCCTACGGTTATTGCCATAAAAGGAGATACACTTGTTTGTCCTAGTACAGACATCAAATACACACTTGCCAATAGAAAAATAATTCCAGGTTTGTATTATACTTGGTCGGTAGTGGGAGGTACGATAACGAGTGTTTCAGCTGGTTATGACCTAGATTCTGTAGAGGTCTCTTGGACAACCGCCAACACAATAGGTCAGCTTACGGTAGCTACTAGTCATGAGTTGTTAGACAGTTGTGTAGCCACTATTACACAGGGCATAAATATCTTACCGCCATTTAAGATTAACCAAGTATTTGGTAGTCAATGTGGTAGTTCTACTTTGCAATTATCTACCAATAAGGGTGTAGACTTTACTTGGGAGATACTAGCTAATAACCATAGTATTAGTAATACAGGCTTAATCACATGGACTAATATTGAAGAAGATATAAAAGCTTGGACTGTGCCTAACCAAGTAGGGCTTTATTGCAATGTAGTAGATACAATCTCATTGTCATTATTCGAAAAACCAGTATTGGATAGTATTGCAGGTGAGACTTTGGTAGACACTATTACTACTTATGCTTATACCCCAATTTCCGCTTATACAGAAGGATCTATGAATTGGTTCACACCAGGTGGTGCTTACGCTGGGCAATCGGGTATGGAGAGAAGTGTAATATGGAAACAAGCCACTCCATTTAGTGTTACGGGAACTTATCGGACACCAAAAAACTGTGCTTCTGATCCATTTGTGTTAAACATAGAAAAAGACTTAGTTTTTAAAATCACAGGCTCAGACACAAGTTGTGTGGGAGATTCTATCCTTTATACCCTCAATCATGATACAGTAAGCAACACTACTTATACTTGGAAATTTGATAACCAAATTATAGACCTTACAGCAAGAACAGGAAAAGTAAAATTAACAGGCTCGGGTACAAAAACACTAGAAGCTACAATCAATAGAGCAGGTAGGATTTATACTGCTAGTAAACAAATTACTGTTCAGGCATTGTCTTCTAGCTTGTCGCTAAAAGGAGAAAATTTGATAAAGCCAGCGGGCGGAGGTACTTATGAATATATCATTGTAAATCCAGAAGCTTTATTATTGGATATTCAAGTACAGGGAGATCAATCTCACGCTTTCGCTAATGATTCTGTTTTGACAGTTACGTGGAACAGTGCTGGACCTTATGCGATTGATGTAATTGGGTCAAAAGTAGGAGAAACTTGTAATACAGTTCCTCGTCACTTAAGCATTACAAAAGCACCAGCCCTTACAGGTGTAATTACGCAAAGTGCTAGCAGTCAGTTGTGTTTGAATAAAAACACAGTATACCAATTTAATGCAGATCAATACACTGAAGATGTGGTGTGGTCAATTTCAGGTGGTGGTACAATTACGGTAAGCTCCAAGGCTAATGCTACTGTAAATTGGGCATTTATTCCAGGTACTTATACATTAAGTGTTAATTATAATCGTTTTGGTGCTCAAACGGTGAGCCAACAGGTAGTAATTGCCCCACTTCCAAATCCAGTAATTAGAGACACTGTTATTTGTGGGGAAGAGATGACCCCAATTTTAACTACGAAGAGTTATGCAGGATACAAATGGACTAGAGAGTCAGATAATAAGACCGTTGCAAAACCCTTGTAGTCAATTCTCTCTTTTTATATCCGTTATT
>CAZEGV010000025.1:0-37913 GCA_964511645.1 uncultured Cytophagales bacterium | reverse complement strand
AATAACGGATATAAAAAGAGGGAATTGACTACAAGGGTTTTGCAACGGTCTTAAAATGCGTGAGGGATAGTAGTGGAAATCTTTTTTTATTGTGTTTATTTCTATAACCATAGAGTATTGGGCTTTGGCTACAAGAATATAATGACTGCTACCAAAAGTTCAACACAGAGAAAACACAATAGAAAAAATCGAGAACGAATAGCCCGACATCACCTCGTTTTTTCGGCGTGTGATGACACTCCCAAATAAAATAATATTATTCCTTTTGCAACCCTTTTGTTTTGGTGTGTCTTTGTTGTAGGTTTGATATGAGTTTAATTGTTTTATAAGAATGAAGAAATTATTAGTAGTAGTATTGTTTTTTGGTAGTGTAGCATTTATTTACGCTCAAAAATATACGGTGAAAGGTGTTGTTAAAGATGCTTATTCTCAAGATTTGATTCCTTTTGCGATGATAAAAGTAGGGGCTGTATCTACCCAATCAGATGTAAATGGGAAGTACAGCATAAAAATAACTTCGGGGATTTATACGGTAGAAAGTGCCTCTTTTGGTTATAAAAAATATTTGGCAAGCATTACTGTATCGGCTGATATGACTTATGATATTTTACTTGCAACTACTGTGGTAGAGTTGGAAAAAGTAGAGCTAAGGGCAGAGAGATCTACCGAAAATGTAGATAAAATAGAAATGGGGACCGAAGAATTGAAAATAGAAGAGATAAAGAAAATTCCTGCTTTTATGGGTGAGGTGGATATTATCAAGACCATTACTTTGCTACCTGGAGTGACAACTGTTGGAGAAGGGGCTTCTGGGTTCAATGTAAGAGGGGGTGGTATTGATCAAAATTTGATTTTGATGGATGAGGCAACTATATATAGCTCGTCTCACTTATTCGGTTTCTTTTCTGTTTTTAATGCAGATGCTGTAGATGAATTAAAATTATACAAGGGTTCTATCCCTGCTCGGTATGGTGGTCGATTGTCATCAGTATTGGATGTCAAGCAACGAGAGGGAGATTATAAAAAGTTTCATGGGCAAGGAGGAATTGGCTTAGTGTCTAGTAGGTTGACGCTAGAAGGTCCAATCAAAAAAGATACTGCTTCGTTTATTATTTCGGCTCGGCGTACTTATGCGGATCAGTTCTTGAGGTTTTTTAAGACTGATGCTTTAAAGAAAACCAAAGCGTATTTCCATGATTTTAATACTAAACTCGCTTATCGATTGGGGAGTAAAGATAAGATAACTGTTTCGGCTTATTATGGACGTGATTTTTTTAATTTTGGTGGTTTATTCGGATTCGATTTTGGTAATGGTAATGTGGTAGGAGCTTGGTCTCATCGCTTTAAGGATTCCTCTTTTGTGAAAACTCATATCGCTTATAACAACTATAATTATAAGTTTGACTTTGCGAACTTCTTTGAGTGGACTTCTGTAATCAAAGATTATCAAGTGCGTACAGAGTTTACTAACATTATTAATAATCACCATAAAATCCGCTATGGAGGAGATGTGACTTATTACAGGTTTAAACCTGCCAAAGTAGAGTCAAAGGGAGAGATAGCAGATGTCTTTAAATCATTTTCTTTAGATAAAGAAAGTTCGGTGGTAGCGAGTGCTTTTATATCGGATGAAATGACTGTAAATAATAAGTTAAGCATTAGTTATGGTTTGAGGTACAGTGGTTTGGCTGTGTTAGGTGGGCTAAATAGTGTGCAATATAAAGAAGGCTTACCACTAGAAGAAGAGAATGCGACAGGAACTAAAAAGTACAAATCAGGAGAGGTAGTTAAGTACTACCATGGCTTGATGCCTCGTTTTGGTATCCGTTACAAAATAGACTCGATGAGTTCTATAAAAGGTGGCTATAATAGAATGCGTCAAAACTTGCACCTTGTGTCTAATACAACTAATAGTTTGCCACTAGATGTGTGGAAAATGAGTGACGAGTATATAAAACCAGCCACTGCAGATCAAGTATCTGTTGGGTATTTTCGTAATGTGATGAAAGACAAGGTAGAGCTTTCGGCTGAAGTGTATTACAAACAAATGCACAATTTACTAGATTATAAAAACGGTGCTGATTTGTTATTAAATCAAACAATAGAGACAGAGCTGTTGCAGGGAAAAGGTAGAGCGTATGGTTTAGAAATAATGATACGTAAGAAAAAAGGGAAATTTACGGGTTGGTTGGCGTATACCTTATCTCGTACAGAGCGTAAGATAGAAGGCAAATTTCCACAAGAAACTATTAATTTTGGCAAGTGGTATAAGTCAAATTATGATAAGCCACATGATATATCATTTGTAGGAACATATGATATTACTAAAAGGTTAAATGTAGGGCTTAGCTTCTTGTATAGTACTGGTCGACCTATTTCTTTTCCAGATGGTCGCTACACTATTTCCTCAGCAGATGGGGGTACAACAATACCTAACTATTTGAGCCGTAATAATGGTCGTATATCAAGCTACCACCGTCTAGACTTATCCGCTACCCTTGAAGGCAAGCATAAGAAAGGACGACAATGGGAGGGAAGTTGGACATTCTCTATCTATAACCTATATGGGCGTAAAAATGCCTACTCATGGAGTTTCTCTCAAGATGATGATAACCCTGATAAGCTTAAGGTTGAGCAATTATCTATTTTAGGAACAATTCTTCCTGCCGTGACTTATAACTTTAAATTTTAAAGAAAATGAAAAATCTATTTTATATCACGCTGTTGAGTACTTTGTTTTTGATGTCATGCAAAAAAACAATCTTTATAGATCTCCCCGATGGAGAGCCACATTTTGTAATCGAAGCACAGTTTACCAATAAAGCAGATACTATCCATAACTTTGTTTATCTCTCAAAAACCTCAAGTTTAAGCTCTAAAGGAGCAATACCTAAAGTAAATAACGCTTTGGTGTACATTGAAGATAAAGACGGAAATCAAACAGTACTTACAGAAGAAGGAAATACGGGGAGGTATTACAACGTTGGGTTTATTGCTCAAATGGGAGTTTTGTATAAACTACATATAGAGTCTAGCGGTACAACGATAGAATCAAACTATGAACAAATGGTAGCCGTAGAGCCGATTGATAGTATTTGGTCAGTCAAAAAAGAAGATGTGCCTGGAGGCGATTTTCTTCCTGATCCCGAAAATCCTAGCCAAGATAACTATTTATTGGTTAATTATCATAAAGATAATAATGATAAAGAATTTTATAAATGGATATTAAAAACATGGAAAACAGATAAATACGTAGATGTATTTGTGGAAGTAGAGGATGACGGCTCGGTATTAACAGGTGAGATCACTGACCGCCCAATGACTTGGCTGTCTTATGCTATTGGCGATACCGTTGAGATGGAGCATTACTCATTAAGTAGAGACGTACATGACTTTTGGATTCAGTTTTGGGAGCAAGCCAATATAGAAGGTAACCCGTTTGATTCACCTCCAGGCCCTGTTACTAGTAACTTGAGGAATATAAATAACCGCAAAGAGCAAATATTAGGCTATTTTGCGATTAGTCAGGTGCATACTAAACGGATAATTGTAGAGTGATTTTCTTGGGCTTCCTCACTCTCGCTGAAAAAACGACGTGAGGATGGGCTATCGTTACTCAATCTCCCCGATAAAAAAATCGGGTAGGATTTCAAATAAGCCGAGGGGATCCCTAAGCCAACTCGCAAAAGTTAAATTTTTATTTTCTGGCTAGGTAATTGCTTGTTTTTTAATCTCTTTTCTTTTTAGTATAATACTATTCTGATAAAAGCTTGTGATATGCTTACCTTTGTTTATCTTTGTGGGATATAATAAAGAGTAAATCGTTAATTTTAAAACTCTAAACTTAGTTATGAAAAAATATTTGTTAATGATAGCGACTCTGTTTTTCTTGTCAAATATGACGAGTGGGCAAGGATTGTTTACGGGGACTATTGTTGCTAATGGTACTTTGCAATCTGTAGTTTGGTCTGATGTCACATTTGCAGATGCAGATGGTATTCCTGATGCGGATGATGCTGTAGAACTAACTGTAGATAATAATGCGGCACTAATTAACGTGTCATCAATTGCGGATTTTGATTGTGAATCATTTAAGTTTAAACTTTTAGGAGCTGTTAATCCAGTTACTTTTTTTGTACTATTAGGGAGTACTTTTTCTTCGGCTACTACAATCGACTGTAATAACTCTACGATTTTTACATTTAATATATTTGCTGCTAGTGTGGTAGATATAGGAGGTGATTTTATAAATACTACAGGTGTTGGATTTAGTTTTGTTGGGGGTACTGTTGAGTATACGGGTAATTTAGCTCAGAATGTAATGAAGGGTAATTATGGAAATTTGACATTTACAGGTACGGGGAATAAAAAAATTACAGCTTCAGGGTTGGAGTCTATTACAGCAGGTACATTTATAGCTAATACATCAACAGTTGAGTTTAGTTCTACAGCAATAGATCAGAGTTTACCGATACTAGGTGATTATTATAATGTGGTATTGTCTAATGAAGATAAAATTTTACACGCCTCACTTGTTGTTACAAATGACTTAACAATTAACAGTGGTATAGACTTAAATGCTATACTAAGAAACATAAGTATTGGAAGAGATTTTATTATAAATGGTACTTATAGCTCTTCGGGTTCTGAGGAAGTTGAGTTTATAGGCTCTTCTGCGTCTACGGTTTCGGGTATAGCTACTACAATAAATAAATTAGTGATTAATAAAACTAATTCGGGTGATGTAGTTACTTTAAGTATAGGTATTACAATTCCTTCTGACGGATCTGTTGTGGTTACAAGAGGGACTTTGGCTTCTGGAGGTAATTTAACATTAAAATCTAGTTCAGCAATCGCTACTGCTAGGGTAGAAGAAATTAATACTGCAGACGCATCAATTACAGGAGATGTAGTTGTAGAACGTTTTATCCCTAGTGAGAGTACTACTGGTAGATTTTGGTGGCACATAGGCTCACCAGTTAATAGTCTTGCGGTAACAGATATCCAAGATAATTTTAATGTGACAGGTAGTTTTACTGGCGCTAATACTTTTGTAGGTAGCCAAAATAGGCAATCAATGAGGACTTATGACGAAACAAATACTTCAACAGCGATAGAGGATGGTTGGTTAGATTTTCCTGCTATTGCTAATACAGAAACAATGTCTCTTGGTAAAGGATATAGAGTATTTATTAGGGACAATACATCGGCTACAGTAGCAAATCAGACATTAGACATGACAGGTACTTTACAACAGGGCGATTTTAATTTTAACCCCACCTTTACAAGTTCTGGTACAGCCGTTAGTGATGGATGGAATTTTGTAAGTAACCCTTACGCTTCTCCAATTGATTGGGGAGATAATCTCTCATGGACTAAAACTAATTTAGAAACTATTGCTTATGTATGGGATGCTAAAAATAAAACTTACCGAACAGTGAATAATTCAAGCGGAAAAATACCTTTTGGACAAGGATTTTGGATTCAAGCAAATGCGGCTTCTCCTGTGTTGACAATTACAGAGTCGGCTAAGCTGTCTAATAACCAAGCGTTTAGCAGACCAACTGCTGTTGTAGAAGAGAATCTAGTTGAAATATCGTTAAAAAATGAAAGTTCATCAGATCCTACTAGTACAGCTATTACTTATTTACAATTTGATAATTTAGCTTCTTTAGGCAAAGACGAGAAAGATGCTAATCAATTAGGAAGAAACTTTACTTTTGATGGTTGGGAAAAAACATTTGCAGTATTAGTAGATATTGCTTCTCAAGCAGATGGTGATTATTCGTTCAGAAAAAATGTGTTGCCTTTGTCAGAAACAATAGAAGAGATTCCATTGTCTATTGTGTATGGAGAGGGTACTGATTATGGATTTGAGTTTCATAAACAAAATTTTCTTTCAGCTACTGCTGACTTGGTATTAAAAGATAAATACCTAAATACAGAAACATCCTTACAAGATCATGATTATGTATCATTTGTAACAGATGCTAATTTAGCTTCTAAAGCATCGGATAGGTTCTCTATCTTGGTATCTGCAAAACCATTATCAGTATTTGGTACTAATAATGAAACCTCTCATTCGTCAGTATACCCAAACCCAGTGAATGATAAGTTTACAATAATAGCTACAGCAAGTACTACTGGCACGAAACTTGTGCTTACTAATACAAGTGGGGTACAGGTTTTGAATAAAACAATTTCTTCTGTTGGTTCTTTTGAAGAGGTGATTGATGTAAATGACTTAGAGAGTGGTATTTACTTACTATCTGTTGTTTCAGGATATAGTGTAGAAACACATAAAATAATCGTAGAGTAATGAAAAGAGTCTTATATACAACGTTTTTAGTATTGTTTGGTCTTATAGTTTTTGCTAACCCTCCCTTTGGTGGTGGTGGTACGGGAGGAGGAGATGAAGAGGATCCAGATAATGATGTACCTATTGACGGCAGTGTTGCCTTTCTGATATTATCAGGGACAGCACTCGGAGCAAGGTATTTATTTAAAAAATCAGAAGCATAACAACATAAAAAGCCGGTAATACTGGCTTTTTTTATGAAAAAAGAACATAAGAAATTATTAAAGTTTTTATCAATTGCCCTGCTTATTTATTTGCTGTGGACAGTTGTGGAAGTGCTTTTTTTGGCTGATGGAAATGTAATAGAAAAATTTCTTACGCATACAGAAGCTTTTTTAGTAGCTAATTTTTTTTCTTTATTAGGTTATACACAAATGTCCTATCATTATTTACCACCAGATGCAAGTATTGTGATGATGGATGCCAAAAAGATTGTGGGAATTTCGGATAGTTGTAATGGTTTAGTGCTTTTTGTGACATTTATAGGTTTCATTATTGCTTTCCCCGCTTCTGTAAGAAGTAAGTTACGTTATATTCCGATAGGTATCTTATTGATTTATATTGCTAATGTGATTAGAATATTCTTTTTAGCAATGATTTATATTTATTATCCCCATTACCTGAATTTCAATCATCACTATACTTTTACCCTTTGGGTTTATTTTGATATATTTATGTTGTGGATGTATTTTGTAAAAAAATATGGTCGATTACAAAATGCAGACTAAAACAATTTCCATAATAGTATTACGAGTGTTAGTGTTTTTAATACTAATGTTTTTGTATTTATACTTAGGTTATCACCTTAGGGCTTATGTTTTTAGTTTTTCTCATTTTGAATTTATCCCTCATACAGGGCAAAATCCAAGCGATTACATAGAAAGTGTTGGTGATATAGGACAAGTAATAAGTACAAACTCTAGGTGGGTTTCTACAATTGTGATGATGGCGGTGATGTCTTTATTAGCTTCTATAATGGTTTATATTCTATCATTAAAAAAATCTCATTTTTATATTGGAATGATGTATTATACCGTTTTAATCATAGTTTGTTTTTTGTATATTTTAATCGGTTCTATTGTGTCCAATGCAGAACTTGGTTATGAGTTTGCACGTTTTATTAAAGATAACTTTATACATACACCATTTGTGTTTATATTGTTAGTCACGAGTTTAAAAGTTTTTAAAGTATAATATGTTATATAAAAAGATACAAGAGGGGAATTTTATCATTGCAGGACCTTGCGTGATAGAATCTAGGGATTTATTAGAAGAGGTAGCAGAGGAGTTAGTAAGGGTAAGAGAAGATTTAGGAGTTGAAATCATTTTTAAATCATCTTTTGACAAGGCTAATAGAACCTCAGTGAGTGGGTTTAGAGGAGATGGGATTAAAGAAGGAATTGAGCATTTGTCATATATCAAAGAGAAATACAAGTTACCAGTTACCACTGATATTCATGAATCGTATCAAGCAGAGTTGGTAAAAGATGTTGTAGATATCATTCAGATTCCAGCATTTTTGTGTAGGCAAACTGATTTATTATTAGCGGCAGCCAATACAGGTTGTATTGTAAATATAAAGAAAGCACAATTTCTGTCAGGTGTAGATATGAAATATCCTTTGGAAAAAGTATTGAGCACAGGGAACAAAAATGTGATGCTCACAGAAAGAGGGAATATGTACGGCTATAATAACTTAGTAGTTGACTTTAGAAACATACCAGACATGAAAAGTTTTGGTGTACCTGTTGTGATGGATTGTACGCATGCTGTACAGCGGCCAGGTAGTGGAGATGGTAAAACAGGGGGGAATAGAGAGTTTGTGCCACCTATGGCATTAGCAGCGAAAGCATTTGGTGCCGATGGTTATTTTATGGAGGTTCATCCAGACCCAAACAATGGTATGAGTGATGGCCCTAATATGATTTATTTGAAAGATTTTAAATCTTTGGTAAAAGAGCTGATTTCCTAATTTAGTCCTTTTGGTATGATTAAATTTTTAGACATCAAAAAAATAAATAACCAGTATAGCTCTGAAATCAATGAGGCTGTGCAGAGAGTGGTAAGCTCGGGGAGTTATATTCTAGGCGAAGAAGTACTGAAGTTTGAGAATGCTTTCGCTAAATACGTTAATACTCAATACTGCATAGGAGTTGGAAGTGGGCTAGATGCCATAAGCTTGATATTTAGGGCTTATATGGATTTAGACTTGATGAGTAGAGGTGATGAAGTGATTTTGCCTGCTCACACTTATATTGCTACTGCTTTGGCTGTGGCTAATTTAGGCTTAAATCCTGTTTATGTTGATGCTCATCCAGGTACATACAATTTAGATACTTCTCTTTTAGAAAAAGCTATCACAAATAAAACTAAAGCTATTTTAGTAGTTCATTTGTATGGACAAGTAGTGGAGATGAAGGAGGTAAAAATGTTTTCTGAAAAACATCGATTAAAACTTGTTGAGGATTGTGCTCAAGCTCATGGTGCTATATTTGAAGGGCAGAAGGTAGGTAGTTTGGGTGATGTATCAGCCTTTTCTTTTTATCCTACTAAGATTTTAGGTGCTTTGGGAGATGCAGGGGCAATATTAACTAATGATAAACTTGTTGCCGACACGGTGAAAAGCTTAAGAAATTATGGATCGTTAAAGAAAAATGTACATACTACCAAAGGTGTAAATAGTAGACTTGACGAGATTCAAGCAGCTATTTTAAGCGTAAAACTACCTTTTTTGGACAATGAGATAAAAAGTAGGAGAGAAGTTGCAGACTTTTACTTAAATAATATATCAAATGATAACATCTCCTTACCAAAAGTAGGTGTCGTGGAAAGTCATGTTTGGCATTTGTTTGTAGTTAGAGTAAAGAGTCAAAAGAGGTTTCAAGATTTTCTGACAGAAAATGATATTGAATCAATGATTCATTACCCAATACCGTTGTATAAACAAATTGCTTTTAAAGAGCAAAATGGTTTAAGCTTTCCTGTTACAGAAAGGTTCAGTGATCAAGTGGTGAGTATTCCGATAAGCTCAGTACTTGAGCAAGAGGAAGTTGATCACATTGTTCAAACAATGAATTTATATACAGGATAATTGGTACTACTGATTTATTGTTAATTACTCATTTTTCACTACAAATAGAGAGGGTAGAGGTGTTTTTCTTGAGTGATGTTCGCATTAGGGATTGACGTGTAATTTTTTTTAAGCTTGTTTTTGTACTTCGATAAACTGAGCATGACAAAACAAGCGTAAAAAAATGGGAACAGAAAGCCCGACCCCACGAGCTCGCCTTTTTAGCGAGTGGGGGAATGTCCAAATTTTTACTCTACATAAATCCATTGCCCTTTTACTCTTGCATTAATGCTTTTATCATACATGGCTTCTACCTGTATGGTAGGGAGGTAATATTTTCCTTTGTATGTAGCATTTAGTGCTATTTTGAAATATTTTCTAGCTCCTTTGTTAATGTCAAAGAAGGTGTAAACTCTATCGTCACGAATGTCTTGGTAGGTAGGTTTGTCATAGCCATCATTTTTTCGTTTATCCATTCTATCATTGTGTATTTGCCAGCCAGATGGAAATACTTGGTTGAGAGCCATTTCTTTATAATTGTACAAACCAGTATTGGTGATGCTTATATAGGCAAAGAAATCTGTTCCTTGTGGTATGTGAGTAGGGTCAATGGATTTTCCGTTTAGGTCTTTGTAATTGATGTGTAAGGAGAGACCGCTTTGGCTTGATTGCTCTGTTCCATGTGCTGGAATCCCTTCTGTAATGATTTTTACAAATAAATTATTCCCACCTTTATTAATAATACTAATTTCTTGTGGGTTTGTACCCGCTATATCATAACTGTATTGATGAATTGGCTTATTTGTTGTGATTTTTTCTACAACTTTTCCATTTATTTGAATACTAAAGGTATTCATTTTGCTAGCGTCATTAGCACCTACATAGTTAGCGATAGAAACTAGCGAGTAGGCAGTAGTTTGTGTAGACATCCATTTGTCGCTTGATAACTCTTTTGATAGAGCGACTGCCATTTTGTAGGCTTGTTTTTTGTCTCCAAGGTGGTTGAGGCATTCTAATAAGATTGCTTTATCACGGGTAGAGCTACCGTAAGTTCCAGATAGTTCACGGTAATCTTTGATGTTGGTACTTAATCCTTGTATAATTCTTTTGCCTGCTTGAGCTTGTCCAGCTAGTACGTAGGCAGCAGATAGGTACCATTTGGCAAGTTGAGGTGCGTCATGAGTTAATCGCATCCTGTTCATTGCACCAAGTTGAGGGCTTCCTGCTTTGGCAAGTAGGTATAGGCGGTATGCTTGAGCAGAGGTTTTGTAATGGTAGCTACTTGCTTGAAATGATATGGCTACTTCTTTTTGGTATTTTTTCCAATTCTCTAGCATAGATGATGGAAGACTATAGCCTGCTTTTTTTGCTTCTAATAGGAAGTGTCCTGCATAGTTGGTTCCCCAGTCATTTACACCATAAGAGTGTGGCCAGTATGAAAAACCGCCGTTTGGTTGTTGAAATCCTGATAGGCGTTTAATACCATCTTTTATGTTTTGTTCAATTTTTCTTTTTTTGTCGTTACTGAGCTTTACTAACTTAGTGAGGTACAATTGAGGGAATACAGAAGATGTGGTTTGTTCTACACATCCATAAGGATACCTGATGAGGTAGTGTAAGCGTTTTTTGAGGTTTATTGGTGGTACAGAAGATATTTCGATTGTGGCGTTATTAGTTCCTGTAATGCCAATAGGTTCTATTTTGATGCTTTTTGTTTTATTAGCGGAAGCGATAATGTCATAGGCATTGTTAATAGGTAGGTTTGGGTTTCTGATTTCAATATCTGTGTGATAAACAGCTCTTTTGTTACCGCTACGTGCAATAATTTTGATTGTTCCTGTGCCTATTGTTTGACTAATATGAGCACTGAATTTTATTGTTTTTTCACCTGTTTGGTTAAAGTGAATCATTTGTTTTTTGTCACTCGTGATTTTAATGTGTGGGTTTTCACTAATGATTTCTATAGTTACATCCTTCACTTTTTCGTCCATTGCGAATATTGTAACGGGTATGTCTATATTCTCATCTATACCTAATACTCTTGGAAGAGTGCCTAATACCATTAGGTCTTCTCGTACAGGGGTGGCTTTTTCGGCATGTCCATAAGCAGATTTTTGTTCTGCTACTACCATTGTTCGCACAGAACCAATATAGTTAGGGATTTTGAAGCTATGTACTCTTTTCTGGTTGGGTTTAATGTGGAATGGTCCAAAGAACTTAACTAAAGGTTTAAATCTATTTTGTTTAGTGTTGTTTTTTTCACCGCCTAGGCTACCATCTCCACCAATACTGATTAATGATTTTGATTTCAGATTAGAGTAAGCAATTACTTGGTCAAATAAATCCCAAGTTTTTACGCCAAGGGCTTCTTTTTTGTAAAAGTGATCCCAAGGATTAGGGGTTTTAAATCTCGTAATGTCTAGCAAGCCTTCACCTACTACGGCAATGGTGTAAGTCATGGATTTCCCATCTTTTTCGCTTATACTGATATTGGCGATGCCGTTAGGTCTTAATATTTTTGCCATTTTTATTTGCGGGTTTAGCTTTGTAGCAGGATTAATGACATTGATAGAGGATATGCCGTATAATCTTAATGGTGCATCATTACTAGTTTGTTTGTGCTGCTGTACATAAGTGATGTGTATATAGGCATTAGGTGTCATGCTACTATTTACTTTAAAGCTATAAGATGTATTGTTATCTTTGGTTGTTACCCATTCGGCAAGTACTATTTTTTCACTTGTTTCTATGGTTACTAATGCCCTTCCATCTTTAGAGCTAGGGAAGTTTACTTTTACTGTTTCTCCTGTGGTGTAGGTATCTTTATCTGTGTTGAATATAAGCATATTAGGACCACTAGGCATATCCCTTTCTGCTCTATTGTACCACGATGGCCAATCAATATAGACAACTTGACCACAGCTATGACCATCTTCATCAGTAGCCATAATGAGGTATCTTCCCCATTTTTCTTTTCCTATTTTAAGTCTGTATGATGCTTTTCCGTTTTCGTTTGTGGTTATTGTACTCATCTTTACAGGTGTACGATGTCTTGTAGCATTATATCGTACATCGTTAAATCGTCCGCTGTACCACCATTTCCAACCTAATTTGTAAACATTGATTTTTAAATTTCTACTGCCTGACCTTTTTCCATCTTTTGTAAGTGATACAAAGTCGATAACATTATTAGTGTCCACATATAATGTGCTGTAATAGTTGTTGCTTTTCGGGATGTTGATTCCTACATAGTTATCATAGTGCATATATTTGGCAGTAAATTGATCTATGCTAAAGTTTCCGCTAGGCTCGTAAACTTTGGTTTTGATATGGGCAGTCATAGAGCCTGGTAGATTTCGTTTTTTATTGATGTTAAAATTAAATGAAGTTTCTCCATTTTCATCTAAATTACCATCAAATACGACTTGATCTTCACTGTTAAGGTATAGAGATGGGTTGTCAAAAGTATAGTCTTTGTATTTGTTAAAGCTGGTAGAGGATTTAGTGAGCGAGAGCATTACATCAGCTTTTAATTTATTAGCCTTAGCTCCGTGTAGCCATTCCGAAGAAAGTTTGATACTTTGGTTTTGTTTGATTGTTTCCCCTTCTTTAATTCCAATTTTTATACGTAGGCGGTTTGGTAGAATAGTTTCTACTGGTAGTGTCTTTCTAAAGGTTGTTCCACCTACATGTGCTACCACTCTATAATATCCGGTAATGTCTTCTGGTGCTGTAAACGGTTGGAAAACATATAAGCCATTGGTGTTTTTAATAACTGTTTTTTCTATTATTTTTTGTCCGTTAGGGTTAATGAACTCAAATTTAACAGGGTGTTGCACAGGTAAACTGTTTAATCTATCTTCTATAATAAGTGAAAGATACATCGTGTCACCAGGTCGCCAAACTCCTCTTTCACCGTATATGAATCCATTAAGACCATGATATTTACTCACACCACCTGTTTCAAAATTACTGAGACTAAGTGCATTTCCATCATTTACTTTAAGATATCCACGAGATTTTTCTTTTTTTGCAATGACTAGGAAAGGTGCTTTCTCAGTAGTGTAACGAATCATTCCTTTGCTGTTTGTTTTGCCAGTGTGCATGAGTTTATTTTGATAATCATAAACCTCGATAGTAATACCAGATAAAGGTTGCGTGGTGTTGATGTCATTGGCAATAACTAACATCTCGTTATTATTACTTCGCTTGCAGATTAAACCAATAGAACTGGCTAATATGTTTTGAGAAACAGATTTATTACTGGTGTAATAAAGAGGAGTACAAGGGTCTTTTCTGTCTTCGTAGCTATAGTCGTCATAGTAATAATAGTCGTCATAATAATCATAATAGCGAGAGGGAGTATCCCAACCATTTAGTGCTAACATGTTTTCTCCTGGGTCACGGTCATTAGCTTTTTTACTGTCTTCTTCACAGGTAAGTAAAGCGTATGATTTTCTAAATCCTAAGGCAATTTGGTAAATAGCACCGGGTTCTGGTTTGATTATTTTAGTTAAATCTATACTACGTTTTCCCCAAGTATTGAGATTGTCATTTTTGTTGAACTCTATTTTCCCTGTGTATACAGCTTGTCCTACCCGCTTGAGTTCTCTATTTGTGTTTAATTCATTTACTTGTAAGAATTGTGCAATGTTTTTCTCAAAAATTCTAATTACTCGAATATCTACAGCTTTAAGGTTTACACTTTCAAATACAAAAGGAATTTTTTTAGCTTGATTTGGAACGATTGTTTTCTTATCAATCAA
Source organism: uncultured Cytophagales bacterium (assembly GCA_964511645.1). Classification (GTDB taxonomy): domain Bacteria; phylum Bacteroidota; class Bacteroidia; order Cytophagales; family JAAEPT01; genus CAZEGV01. Next base: position 23,719 of record CAZEGV010000025.1, on the reverse strand, counting down.
TCTTAGTTGAGGTTTAAGATCAGAAAATGAAAATTCTTTATGGATATTTGTGTTGTATGAGTAACCAGCTATGTTTTTAATTCCTTTTCTTATTTTTACTGTTACGCTTCCGCTAATTCTATTTTTTGGGTAAATTTCTAACTTACTTCCGTTTATAATATAAGAAAAAGAGCCTCTGTTAAGAGAGATTAATCCGTTAAGGTTTTGTTTGGCTTTGAGTGGATCAGAGAAATAAAAAGTGATAACTTGCTCAGGAGAATTTACAGAAGAGACATCTGTAAGTATAAAATCACCTAAAGCATTGAGCAGTAAATTTTCTTCTCCTTTATAATCAACATTGATAGGGGAACCTGTCCAATCTATTTTTATTTTTTGAAGTTTTTCGGTACGGAGAATGCTGTCAATTACAAAATGGTATTCGTAAGTATTACTAGAATCATAGCTCCATTTAACAGGAAGTTTTTTTCCATCTATATTAGCATTTAGTATGTTTTTTACATCATTTATATTTTCATAATCTTGCAAGTATATTGTCCCATCGGTTTTGTACCACTTGATTGAGTTTGGGTCGGAAGCTTCTAATCGTGATACTTTTACATTGTAATCTTGTTTTTTTGTGATAAAGCTGAAGGTATAGCTAGACAAAGAGTCTGGTATGTCATTGATGTAATCATCTAAATCAATTGTAGCTTCATATGTGGTTTCGCTAGGAAGGTGATTGTTTGGCGTAAATTTGATGGTACGCTCATCTGTCCAGATAGCTTCTCCTTTTATATTGGGAGAGAAGTCAAATACTGATCCCGCTTTAGTATTTACCTTATCAGTAGTAATACAGTCTTCGGCAAATTTGAAAATAATAGGAGAAATCTTTGAGATCTCTCCATTGGTGTGCTCGCTGATGTATAAACTGTAATCAGAGGAGTAAGAAGTGTTTTGTGAACTGTGTCTTCTTTTTCCAGATAAAGAAAGGTAAAAGAGAGTTGTTAAAAATAAAGCTAATGCTACAACACCTAGTGAGGTAACAATAAAAGGGTTTTTAAGTAGTGATTTCATAAGTCCGATTAAGTTAGTTGTTTTTGAATTAAAATCGGAGGTTTCCAGAATTTAAAAATGATAACTATATTAATTATGAATTAGCATTCGTTTTCGTTTAGAAAAAAACCATGCTCCTAAGGCAAGTATAAGGTACAGTAATAGTATGACTATCATTTGCTCCCATTTATTTACTAATTCATAATATAATATAAGCCCGCCTCCAACACTTAGCCCTACAATAGCTAGTAGAGTAATTATTATTGAAGAGTTTGTTTTTTTTCTAATTTTGTAGTTGGCAATCGCCATTAGTAGTGATACAAATAAGAAAGTGATACTTCCAAACTCTAGTATTAATTCTAGTCCGCCAACAACAATAAGAATACTTGCCATAACCGCCATGGCAATAATAGCATTTTGAGGACTATTATTTTTCCGTATAGACAACAGGTGAGGAAAAAAACCATCTTTTGCAATAACTGCCATTTGTCGAGAAGAACCAAAGAGAGTGCCACTAATGGCACTACTTGAAGCAAGTATAGCACCAATAATGACAAGATTAGCTCCAATTTTTCCTATTGCATTTTCAGCACCTGCTGCTAATGCATACTCTTTGTCTTTGATAATTTCTTCTGTAGGGATTGCAAATAGTGCCCCCATCGCAATAACTACATATATCAATACTGCCAAAGTAATAGCACTGTAAATAGCCCTAGGGATATTCTTTTCAGGATTTCTCATTTCATTAACGGCATTTATAACTAGTTGGAAGCCTTCGTAAGCAACAAAGGTGATAGATGCAACAATAAGAATGCTAAAGACGTTTGACTGCTCAATATCAATTTTCATATTATCTATAAAAGTTGAAAAACTAGTATTGCCATGCTGTATAAGAACCAGCGATATGATGCTGAGAAGCACAAGCTTTGTGTATACCATTAAGTCTTCAATTTTCCCCATGCCGTTTACACTCCACACATTTATAAGTGTAAAAAGTGCAATAACACCAATAGCAATTGTTTTTCTGATTAATAAATTATTGGCAAAATCAGTACTACTGATAGCATAGGAAGAAAATGTGTAAGCATATAAAGCAAGGGTACTAATGTATCCGAAAATTACAAACCAACCAATTACAGATGCCGAAAAAGGAGAGGTTGGATAAGTCTTTTTATAAAAAGAATAAGTAGCACCTTCATCTCTGTAGTATAAGCCCAATTTGACATAAGAATAAGCGGCAAGAGCGGCAATAAGCCCTCCTATAATGATGGCAATAGGGGTTAAGTTACCTATCATCGAAACAGAGATTCCTAATATTGTAAAAATACCTCCACCTACCATGCCTCCAAGTGCTATAGCAATGAGCTCTGTTAGACCAAGGGTTTTGTTTCTTTTCCGATGTTGTGTCATTTTTTAATGGACTAGGTATGAATTTGATGTGTTTTCACAAAACTACGGTTGTTTTATGATATAAAGAAACTAATTGACAATACTATAAATTAATTGCCTAATCCATGAGTATTTGGTATATTTGTTCGTGAAAATATCTTTTTAAATAGTGAGTTTCGAAATTAAATTACCATTGTTTGAAGGTCCGTTTGACCTACTTTTGTTTTTTATCCAAAAGGATGAATTAGACATCTATGACATTCCTATTTCAAAAATCACAAACGATTTTTTGGCGTATATAGAAGAACTCGAACACCTTAATATAGAGGTAGCAAGTGAATTTATCCTTGTAGCGGCATCATTAATGCGGATTAAAGCCAAAATGCTGATACCTAGACCAGAACTAGATGAAGAAGGAGAGGAGGTTGATCCTAGGCAAGAATTGGTTGAGAGGTTACTCGAATATAAAAAATACAAAGCAGTAATTGGTGATTTTTCTTTACTAGAGGAGCTTCGTGCCTCAAGAGAGAAAAGAGGGAATGTAGATCAAGAGATAAAAAAACTTGCAGAGCAAAACAATGTAGAATTAGAGCTACAAAATGTAGACATGTATAAGCTGTTAAAAGTTTTTGAGAAAGTTTTAGAGCGCTTTGAAATCGAGAAAAACAGACCGATTCATAATGTTGTTCAATATCCTTATACCGTCAAGGAACAAAAAGATAAAATTTTATCCAGTTTGGCTAAGCAAGATAAAGTATCGTTTGAAGATTTAATAGCCGAAAACCCAAGTAAAATAGCAGTGATTTTTAGTTTTTTATCCATTTTAGAACTTTTACAGTCCGAGCTAATTAATATTGTGGTAGGAGAGGGGTATAATAATTTTTGGCTTTCTAAAACATTATCAAGTGAATAGTACTGTGCCTAATCAAGAGTTGAAAATTTTTAAGTCACGCAATATTTATATTGGCATTGTGGTTGGCTTATTCAGTACACTTATACTGTTCAATTATAATACAAAAGAGTCATTAAGCCAAGTTGTAGCCCATTTGTCCGACCCTCGGTGGCTGTGGTTAGCGGGGGCAGTTTTAGCCTTGGTCATACGGGATTTATTTTATGTTTTTAGGATTAAAAAACTAACCAGCGACGAGCTAACTTGGAAAGGGAGTATTTACACGATTATTTTATGGGAGTTTGCTTCTTCTGTAACTCCTTCTGTGGTTGGGGGAACGGCTATTGCTATGTTTATCCTTAATAAAGAAGGTTTAACGATAGGAAAAAGTATCGCTATTGTGATGCTAACCGCTATTTTGGATAATTTATTTTTTATTATAGCATCACCTATTATAATGTATAATACATCGCAGGAATTTCTATCTGTAGAAAGGTTGTTTTTTGGTGTTTCCTTTAAACTTAATTCCTTGTTTTTAATTAGTTATGTGTTGATATCGGCGTATACAGCCTTTATGGTGTTTGGTGTATTGATAAGACCAAAAGCATTCAAACGAGCTATTACTCGGTTCGCATCTATGTTTAATTATAAATGGAAACGAAAAATGATTAAGCTTTCGGTGGATGTGATGATTGCTTCACGAGAACTGAAAGGCATGGGGCTAATGTATTGGGTAAAGGGTGCTGGTTTTACTTTGATTGTGTGGGTGTCACGGTATTTTATCGTGAATTGTATCCTTGCTGCGTATTCTCTTGTTGAGATGTCGGCTAGTCAGCATTTGGATGTTTTCTCTAAGCATGTTATTCTTTGGGTTACTCAATTAATATCTCCTACCCCTGGTGGATCTGGTTTGTCGGAATATTTTTTTATGACGATAATTGGTACGAGCATTGGTATTGCTACTTTGTGGAGAGGCTTGACTTATTATGCTTATTTGATTTTGGGCAGTATGACACTACCCAAATGGTTAAAAAGAGTGATGATGAAATAAAAATATTTAGTCAGAAATTCTGAAAGTAAATACTTCCGTTGTTTTAGTAGAGGCTGTAGTCACATAGTATGTTTCTGTTTTCTCAGAAGTGTTTTTTACCATATTATAATATTTGATGGCACTACTTCTATCTGAAAAACATTTGTAAGTTATACCATCTATCTCAATTTCTCTACTAAGAACCATTGGCTTTAGTATATAGCGGATTTCAAGTGTTTTGTATGAAGCAGAGCTTTCTACTTTGGTTTCACCAAAAGTGATTTTTTTCTTATCTGGTTGAGCAGAATAACCTAAGTGAACCGACAATGCCGAGACCCCTAATGCAAGTAATAGTGTTTTTTTTATCATCATAATATTGTATTAGGCTAAAATCGTTCCAAATTTGAAAAAAAGAATTGTGATTCTCTTTTCGCACTGCTGGTAGAGTCTGATCCGTGGATAGCGTTAAAGGTAACTGTTTCTCCGTATTTGGCTCTTATTGTGCCTTTTTTTGCTTTTGATGGTGTTGTATTGCCAATGAGTGTACGAAAGTCTTCTATTGCATTTTCTTTTTCTAGTATTAATGCTACAACAGATCCTGATAAGCAATGTTCAATCAGTCGTTCAAAAAAATCTTTTCCTTTGTGTTCTGCGTAAAATTGTTCAGCTAATTTGGTTGTGAATGCTGTTTTTTTGATTGAAAGGATGTCAAATCCTGCGTTTTCAATCATATTAAGAATATCTCCTATATGGCGGTTGCGTACTGCCGTTGGTTTTATGTATGAGAAGGTATATTCCATGCACCAAAGATAGGGATAAGTTTTTATTTATCCAAGTAAGTTTTCTGTTAATCGTTGAAATAGAATGGTTTACATTGATGTGAGCTTGTTTGAGTTTTTGTGATGATAGGTTGATAAGGGGGAGGCTTAGGGGTAGTAGCGGCATCCTTTTTTGTTTTTTTTCTGTGTCATGTTGAGCTTGTCGAAATATCAAACACAGGAAAAAAAATAAAAAAGATATAGCGTATGACCCGACCTCAATTCGCTTTTCTCGATTGAGGTAAGCCCCAAAGGTTTGAAGATATTCTTTTTAATAAAATCTTTTCTATGAGGTTTGTTAATTCAAAAGAAAAGATGCAATTTTGCGGACTCTAATCTTAAAATATAAGAGATGGAATCAAAAGTTAAGTTATTTTCGTGTCAAGCTTCTAGGTATTTATCGGAAGCAATAGCCAAATCATATGGTACTACCTTGGGTAAGGCGGTCGTTTCTCGTTTTAGTGACGGTGAGTTATCGGTACATTATGATGAATCTGTAAGAGGTTGTGATGTTTTTATTATACAATCTACATTTCCCCCTGCCGAAAATATTATTGAATTACTTTTGATGATTGATGCCGCTAAGCGGGCTTCTGCTCGTAAAGTAAATGTGGTAATTCCTTATTATGGTTATGCCCGTCAGGATAGAAAAGATAAGCCAAGGGTTGCGATTGGTGCAAAAATGATTGCAAATACATTGGTGGCTACAGGTGCTGATCGTATTATGACAATGGATTTACACGCTGATCAGATTCAAGGATTTTTTGATATTCCTTTGGATCATTTTAGTGGTTCTTCGGTATTTGCTCCTTATATAGAGGATTTGAAATTACAGAATTTGATATTTGCGTCTCCAGATGTTGGGGGTGTGAAGAGAGCCCGTGAGTTTTCTAAACATTTTGGAGTGGATTTGGTAATGTGTGACAAGCATAGAGAAAGAGCTAATGAGGTGGCTACAATGCAGTTGATTGGTGATGTGAAGAGGGCTGATGTGGTCTTAGTTGATGATATGATTGATACTGGTGGTACGCTTGCCAAAGCGGCTGATTTGATTATGTCGGAAGGTGCTAATTCGGTACGTGCAATATGTACTCACCCAGTATTATCGGGTAAGGCATATGAAACAATAGAGAATTCGGCATTGGTAGAGCTTGTGGTTACTAATTCTTTACCGCTAAAAAAAGAGACTTCAAAGATAGTGCAACTAGATTTAGGTCCTATGTTTGCAGAGGCAATCAAAAAAGTACATGACTTTAAGTCTATCAGTGCTTTGTTTATTAAGTAAATAAGTAAAATAAATAATATATAATATGAAAACGACAGAGATAGTAGGATTGCGAAGAAGCGATATGGGAACTAAATATTCTAGAGCTTTACGTGCCGATGGTAACGTCCCAAGTGTATTGTATGGTGGTGATGAAGTAATTCACTTTCATACTCCAGCGTACTTGTACAGAGAGTTACTTTATACGCCAGATGCGTACATCGTAGAGTTAAACGTAGAAGGAGTAGAGAAAAAATGTATCCTAAAAGAGGCTCAATTTCACCCAGTAAGTGAGGCTTTGTTACACGTAGATTTATTAGAAATATTTGATGATAAGGAAGTGATAATGAATATACCTATTAAATTGATAGGTGACTCAGTAGGTGTTGCTAAAGGTGGGCAGGTTTATACAAAATCTAAAACACTTAAAGTGAAAGCTTTACCAGGTAAATTGCCACAAGAAGTAGAGGTAGATGTTACTGAGTTGGACTTAGGTAATTCACTTACAGTAAGAGAGTTAGGTGTTAGTAAAGATTTTGAAATTATTACTAAACAATCAGTGTCGGTGGCACAAATTATTGTACCTCGTGCACTTAAATCTATAGGTGTAGATGAAGAAGGGGAAGGAACTGAAGAAGGAGAAACTCCAGCAGAAGGAGAAGCACCAGCAGCAGGATAATTCTAAATTATATTTTGATATTAAAGCTCTTTCCGAAAGGAAAGGGCTTTTTTTATGCTTTGATTTTTAGGGGCTTCCCTTTCGTTTCACTCTCTGGGCTATTTCGCCCCGACGGTCGGGCTTTTCGTTCCCAATCTTTTTTATTTTTATATCTTTTTTGTCATGATGAGTTTACTTGTGTCACATTGATCTTGTCGAAATGCCAAAGTGGTAAAAACAAAAAAGGATTTCCACTGTAATCCCTAAGCCTAAAGTGTAGAGGTTAATATTGTTATTTGTCGATGAATATTTGTTTTTCTCTTACTTACTTACTTACTTACTTACTTACAATAAATCATCTATTTATAGAAATATGAAACGAAACAATATTGTATACGCTTTAGTGGTCATTTTTGGGATTACTCTATTAAGTAGCTTTAATGGTATTCACCCTTCATGTAAACAAAAGGAAGAAGGAATGATTGAGTTAGGAAGGAAGCTTAAAAATCCTTATTCAGTTAAGAGTATGCGAAAGGCATATAATAATATACGACAAAAAGGATTAGATATTAAAGTTACTACTACTCATCAGTACATTCGATACTTACCTAAATCAGAGGAAGAGTTAGAAAAACTTAAATCAGATACTACGTTAGAGCTTTTTGATTACCCTTTAGATTTTGAGATAAAAAAAACAGGAGTTTGTTATCATGATGCAACACTACCTAAAAATGTCATTACATGGCAATACTGCGTAGTTAAAAAAGGATATAAATTTCAAAATATTAAACATGAAGTGTTATCTAGGCTTTTTATCCCAGAATTATTAGATTTAGGATACAATAAAGGAGGAACTAAACAGAGTGAAAGGGGCGATTTTTTGATTGAGTTGGTAGATGAGGCTTTACGGATTACAGGGAACCTAGAGGGTACTAAAAGTGAGGTTTTTTATGAGAAGAAAAAAAAGAAGTGGAATCCGTCGGGCTATATAAAAGCGTACGATGATATAAAAAATGGTTATGTGCCAGTTGTTGGGGCTAAAGTAAGAGCAAGGAGATGGTTTAATGTAAAAGTGTCTTACACAAATTCTTCGGGATATTTTGTTACAGGAAGCTTTAAAAGGAAGGTGAATTATAGTATAAAATGGGAAAACTCGAAATATGACATTAGAGATGGTTCGTTAAACCAAGCTTACTTTAACGGGCCTAAGAAAAAGGGGGCGTGGAACCTTAATATTAGTTCAGGGAAATCTTTACGTTTTTCCACAATACATCGCGCCGCTTATCGGTATCACCACCAAAACATAGGTGGACTAAAACGACCTAATGTATGGTCTAAACTTAAATTCAGTTATTATCACAAAAAGTCAAATGGTAGTTATATCGGAATGAACTTAGGTAACTGGGACTTTACGGGGGTTTTTCCTAAAATTCAACTTTTTGGCAAATCATCCCAAGGGTGGTTACCCACAAATGAAGTATTTAGCACTACAATTCATGAGATAGGTCATGCGTCACATATAGAATTGATGAATTATGGAGAAATTCAATTTATACAAGTATCAGATATTATAGTAGAAAGCTGGGCAGATGCTGTACAATGGTATATAACCAAAATTGAATACAATGATTTAGGTTTTCCTAATTACGATACACCAAAAATGTACCCATCATCTAAAAATATAGATAACAAACAACGTTGGTTACCATCTTCACCGACTCGAAAAATATATACCCCTCTATTTATTGATTTAGTTGATCGTTACAATCAATCTTTAAAAAGCTTTGACCAACCAAGTAACAGGTGTCCTTCTGGTGGGACGTTTAATGGTTCAATGTGTTATGTAGGAACAGCCCCAAATGGTAAGCAAGCAGGGATGTTTGGTAATACCTTTTATTATTTACCAGACAACGGCAACGCTTGCTCTTTACCAAATACATTCTCCCATCATGGTTATTGTCACGTCTTAAGTTTTCCTAATAATGTATTGCCTTATATTGGTGATAATCGTACTACGTGGAATTTGTACCCTGCTGGGGATGATAAATACCCTTATGATGAGATATCCGGCTACACAATGGCTGGACTAGAGCAAATGCTAAAACATGTTTATGGCTTAGGTAGTTTAAAAAGAGAACTTAAGTCAAATATGCCAGTAGGATTTTCAGTTAAAAAATTATATTTTTACTTTAAGTATTATTCAAAATTATGAAATCACTAATTAATATATTATTCCTAGTTGTTTTATTTGTATTAACTGCTTGTCCTATTTTAGATAAAAATTCAGGAGGGGAAGTATCTAAGAAGGTGATAAATAAATCTAATTATAGTATATCAATGTATATATATCAAGGTAATAATACCGTAGACACCCTTCTTCTTGCTCTTGGAGAAGAAATAGAACATAGTATTTTTTATATTCAAGGAAAGTACTCATCTGGGAATTTACCAATTGAAGACGCCGATTCAGTAAAAGTGAATTATAATAATACAGTTTCAATTACCCATAAAAGATACCCATCCCCTTTAAATACGGTGCTTCGTAATTTACTTCAAACATCTACTTCATGGACTAAAACAGAGGATGTAGATAATAAAAAACAGGGTGAGATAAGACGTTACGAATATGTGTTTACTAATGATGATTACAATGAGGCGAGTTATGAAAAATAAAGTATTTTTAATTACAATAGGTTATACCTTACTAATGATGGTAGAGCTTGTGTCGTGCAAAAAATGCGGGCCATTTCCAGATGCTATTAAAGTGGTAGGTTTGGATTGGGATGTTCGTGAAACTGTTTATAATAGTAACAAGGTATCATTTTCACCAATTCTTAATGATACTGTTGATTATAATTTGTATTCAATTTGGATAAATCCTAAAACGGAAACATATTTTAGTTTGAATCAAAACTCATTTTCATTTAGCTTGATAAATACGGCTCATGCTTGTTCTCCAGGATCAGATCCCCAACTTTTAGAAACGATTAAGGATATTGAGATTATTTCAACTAAAGATTTTGATGCTAATCACCTCAAAGGAAGTAACTTAGTTAGCTTGTTTGATGTTGTTGTAAAAGGTCAAAAACTGAAATTATCAGATTATTTAAAAACAAGTCCTTATGTACCTGAACAGATGATATTTATATTGAATAGCCCCCCAGACTTAACGGATAAGTTTGAGTTTACTGTGAAATTTCATCAAAATGGGGTTAATAAATACTTTGATTTTAAAACGGGAGAATTTGTAATTAAAAAATAATTCTTAATGAAGTGGTTTAAAACAGTAGTTGCGATTATATTTTTTCTAGTTCTAATATCTTGTGATAAAAACAAGATAGAGTCCTTTACTAAATACGACATTATTAATCAATCGGGTCACAGTATCGTAGTCTATTCATACGAAAATTTTTAAAAAACAGACTCTTTATATTTTCCTATTGGTGATACAGCTGAGACTACAGAAATTAATATGGAAAATGGAGATGTAAAAATAGAAGGAGATTTTAAACCTTTTGGACATGGAGATTCCGAATTTTTAAATGTGATTTATGATGATTCTGTTTCTATTATTCATCATCGGATACGGTTTGCCGAATTAGGACAAGGAGCGTCTAATAGTTTGTTATCTAATTACCCTTGTTTAGGAGTAAAAGGTGGGCGAGATTGTGAATTTATATTTACTAATGCTGATTATAAAGAAGCTGTAAAAGCACAGTGATGTTTTTTAGGTATTAAACTATTTTATTTATTCCTTTTATAAGGTTTCTAAATAATTCATTGAATCTTTCAGTCAAAAATAGTTACTTTTGATAGGATGAAAAAAGTAGCAGTTAATACACGTTTTTTACTCAAAGACAAATTAGAGGGGATAGGCTGGTTTACCCACGAGATTCTCAAAAGACTGGTTTTATCTCATCCAGAGATAGAATTTCATTTTCTGTTTGATAGAGCTTATGATGAATCCTTTATTTATGCTGATAATGTTATCCCTCACGTATTATTCCCGCCTGCTAGACATCCTTTTTTGTGGTATTGGTGGTTTGAATATTCTGTAAGTAATGTTTTGATAAAAATAAATCCAGATGTGTTTTTATCTACAGATGGCTATGCTTGTTTATCAACAGATATTCCTCAAAACACTGTTATTCACGATTTAGCTTTTGAGCATTACCCTAAAGATTTAGATTATCTAAAAAGAAAATACTATACCTATTACACACCTAAGTTTGCAAATAAAGCAACAAGGATTACAACAGTGTCCGAGTTTACAAAATCAGACATAGTAGATAAGTATCAAATAGATGCCAATAAGATTGATGTTGTTTATAATGGGATAAATACTAAATACACTCCCTTGTCCTTGAATGAAATTAAGGGTATAAGAGAGACGTATAGTGACGGAGAGCCTTATTTTTTATTTATAGGAGCACTGCATCCCCGAAAAAATATTGTACGCTTATTAAAAGCCTTTGATAAGTTAAAGGCATTAGGTTACCCACACAAAATGCTACTTGTAGGCAGGATGGGCTGGGGAACGGATGAAATTTCTCAAACATTTGATGAGCTTAAACATAAAGAGGATATAATAAGAACAGGGCGTTTGTCCGAAACTGAACTAGCTAAAGTATTGGGGGCTGCTTTTGCAATGACTTACGTGCCTTATTTAGAAGGTTTTGGGATTCCGATTATAGAAGCACAAACGGTAGGAGTGCCCGTGATTACAAGTGATTGCACTTCTATGCCAGAGGTGGCCGGGAAAGGATCGGCGGTATTGGTGAACCCATTTGATGTGGATAGTATTTATAAAGGGATGAAAAGATTGGTTGAGGACAAAGGTTTTTATCAGAAAATAAAGCATTTGGGTTTAGATAATGTTAAGAGATTCTCTTGGAATAAAACTGCTGATTTATTATGGAGTAGTTTATTGAAAACTGTTTGATAGATGTTTTTTTATAATTATAATAAAATATTTGATTTTTTGTTTCCAAAATATACTTGGAGAAAAAATGATGAATTTATTTATCTTACTTTTGACGATGGACCAGTGCCAGGTGCTACGGATGTTGTCTTGGATATATTAAAAGAATATGGAGTGAAAGCTACATTTTTTTGTGTAGGAGATAATATTAACAAGCACCCTCTATTGTTCAAGCGGATTATAGCAGAAGGACATGGAGTAGCCAATCATTCTTACAGTCATATAAGAGGTGTCGATACTGATAATAATACTTATTATAGTGATATTGAAAAATGTGATTTAGAGATAAAAAAATATGGCGTAGTAACTAGTCTATTAAGACCACCTCATGGTAGAATGAAGGTTTCTCAGCGTAATTTGTTATCAAAAAAATACGAAATCATAATGTGGACTGTTCTTTCTGGTGATTTTAGTCCTAATGTTTCTGCTGAGGGCTGTTTACAAAATACTTTAAAACATACAGAAAATGGTAGTATAATTTTGTTTCATGATAGTCTCAAAATGATAGAAAAAGTAAAAAAAGTATTACCACAATATTTAGAATCAATTTTGAAAAGAGGGCAATCCTTTAAAATATTATAACAGAATAGATAATGACATATATAGACACTCACGCACATATTTATAGTACAGAGTTTGATGAAGATAGGGAAGAGGTAGTACAGCGGGCTTTGGATGTAGGTATTAGTCAGATATTAATGCCGAATATAGATTCAGGTTCAATAGAGGCAATGTTTCAATGCGAAAAAGATTATCCAAAATTATGTGTGCCGATGATGGGTTTACACCCTTGTAGTGTAAAAGAAAACGTAGAAGAAGAATTAGGTTTGGTAAAAAAATGGCTAGACGAACGTGATTTTATAGCCGTGGGAGAAATCGGTTTAGATTTTTATTGGGACAAAACATTTATAGGTGAACAAAAAGAAGCTTTAGCTACCCAGACAAAGTGGGCGATAGAAAAAAACATACCTATTGTATTGCACACAAGAGACTCTACCGCTGAGACGATAGAGGTGTTACAATCTTTAGAGCATAAAAATTTAAGAGGAGTTTTTCATTGTTTTGGCGGAAGCCTAGAAGAAGCAAAAGCAATTGTTGAATTAGGGTTTAAATTAGGATTGGGAGGAGTTACTACTTTTAAACGAAGTGGAATGGATGTTGTAGTGCCATTTTTGTCATTAGAGGATATTATTCTTGAAACTGACTGCCCGTATTTGGCACCAGTACCGTATAGAGGTAAACGAAATGAACCAAGTTATACAATAAATGTAGCCGAAAAAATCGCTGAATTTAAAGAAATAAGCGTGGAAAAAGTAGGTAAAGTGACTAGTGACAATGCAAGGGGGCTGTTTGGATTGTGACCCCCCTAAAAAAACACTATATATAGTTGATGTTTTCTTTACTTACAAATACTCTCAACTAATTGCATTTAAAAGCTGATTTTTACTAACTTAGTGGTTGTTTAAAAACAAAAGACATTAACTCGATAAATAATGAAAAAAATATTCTTAACATCTCTCATTGTTCTAGTCTCATTTTTAGGAGCTTTTGCAGGAACAGAAGCCAAAATAGATTCGTTGAAGCAAGCTAAGGAAGACTCTATAAAGGTCGTTCGCCATAAAGAGGTAGAAGCAAAAACAATAAAGCTAGAAAAAGAATTAGCAAAAGCGGAAGAAGAAGGTGCTGTTACAGATCTTCGTAAAGAGGTGAAAGAAAAATTCATAGAAGGTGGTGTGCCTTTTATGAGTGTGATTTTAGTTTGTTTGATTATAGGTTTGGCAATTGCTATTGAACGTATTATCGTCCTTAACTTAGCTTCTACTAATGTTAAAAAATTATTAGCCAATACAAGAAATTCCTTAAAACAAGGAGGAGTAAATGCCGCAAGAGCACTTACCGCATCTGTACCAGGTCCAGTAGCATCTATTTTTAATCAAGGGTTATTAAGGGCGTCATCAGGTCCAGAAGCAGTAGAGAAGTCTATTGTAGCATATGGTTCTGTTGAAATGGGAAAACTAGAACGTGGAATGTCTTGGGTGTCATTATTTATATCTTTAGCACCAATGTTTGGTTTTATGGGTACGGTAATCGGTATGATTGGAGCTTTTGAGAGTATTCAACAAGCAGAAGATATTAAGATTGATCAAGTGGCTTATGGTATCAAAACAGCCTTGTTGACAACTGTAGCTGGATTAATTGTAGCAGTTATTTTACAAATACTATATAATTACTGCGTGTCTAAAATTGATGCCATTGTGAATCAAATGGAGGAAGCTTCTATTAGCTTGGTAGATATGCTTATTGAAGAAGACATAGCTAAATAATGATGTTGTATAACAAAATTAAGCAATTCGCATTACCTGTAATCTTAGGATTTGCTATCTTATTATTGGTTGTTTCTTATATTTCGTATAAGTCTACCAATTATATTATACACGAAAATAAGAGTGGTACAGATTATGAATTATTATCAGACAACTCTAAAACGGATAAAACTAACTTATATTTACTTAATAACAGTATTTTAGAGGAAGAGTCTACATATCTGAAACGTAGAGAATTAGCTAGAAAAACAATACTAACTGATAGAGCAGAGCGTAAAAAGGAAAGTTTAGTTCAACGCAAGGCACAAGAGGCAGAGGGTTATGTTTTTTCTGAATTAACAAAAGAAGAAATACGTTACAACCAATTGGTAGAGAAAAAGATGGCATTGGATGAACTCAATGCTGATAACAGACTTCATTTGGAAGCTAAAAAAGTAGGGAATATAAATTGGGTACTTTCAAGTGCTTATTTCCTTACAGGATTGTCTATATTATTAGTGTTTTTAGTTTTTCCAGTTAAGAAAATCATTGAATTAATTAAAGAAGCAGATTATAAACCAATTATGGTTATTGGTGGTAGCGTAGTGGTTGTTTTGGTTTTATTTTTAATAGGGAAGTCTAAGGCTGATATAAGTCCAGAAACACTTCAAGCTACAGCGAGTAGTCTTAACTGGACAGATAAATTAGAAGGTTTGTCGGCAGCTTTGACTCATACTAATGGTATGTTGCTTGTTACTTATGTATTGTTAGGGATAGCTATTTTAGGTATTATTGCAGGAGAAGTAGCTAGAATAGTTAGAGGGTGATGATAAAGAAGAAAAAAGATAATAGTACACCAGAAGTCAATTCTAGCTCGATGGCTGATATTGCTTTTTTGTTGTTAATATTCTTTTTGGTGACCACTACAATTACGAGCGATAAAGGGATTAATATGCTTTTACCTCCAGCTAATGCCGAGATGAACAAGCTAGAGTATTCTCCACGTAATGTTTTTGTGATTTTGATTAACTCTCAAGATAAAATGCTTGTAGAAGATCAATCTTTCGAGATTAAAAATCTCCGTAAGGAAGTGAAATTGTTTATTAATAATTACGGTGTCAAATCTAATTATTGTGACAACCCAGAGACTGGAGTAGTGGCAATTAAAGCAGATAGAGGCACGAGTTACAAAATGTATTTGAGAGTATTAAATGAAGTAAAGGCAGCTTATAATGAGCTAAGGGCTGATTTTGTCGGGATTACTCCACAAGAGTTGTTAAAGCTAGATCCTGAGAATAATGCCCAACATAAAGTTTGGTTTAAATCAGCTAAGAAAAAATACCCGTACAGAGTATCTGTAGGTGAGCCAATAAAATCAGGAGAGAAATAATGGGAAATTTTTCAAAAAAAACAAAGACCTCTCAAGAGATACCTACTTCTGCATTGCCAGATATCATCTTTATCTTGCTGTTTTTCTTTATGGTGACAACCAAGATGAAGCCTGCTGAACTTAAGGTTCAAAATCACGGAGTAAAGGTAACAGAGCTAGAGCGACTTGAAGACATGAGCTTGGTCGCCTACCTATATATAGGGCCACCTAGCGACAAGGGGTTGGGAACGGCTCCTCGGATACAAGCAAATGATAAATTCATTACTTTAGAGCAAATACCTCAATTTTTGGCAGAAGCCAGACAGAAACTAGGGGATAAGGCTGATAAATTAATTGTAGTGCTAAAAATTGATGACTCAGTAGATGTAGGTGTAAAAACGGATATTGAAAATAAACTACGGGAAGAAAATCAGCGAGCTATTAATTATAATGCTGTACAAACTTCAGCCGTGAATGATTAGTGTGTTAAGCCGATAAATAATGTTTACATCTGTGGTAAATCCACTCTTTATCCACTCCTTTTTCCACGCCTTCTAAGATTAGTAAAATTAACATCCACGAAATCGTTTTACGGAAACCGATTTTATTAGCAAACTTAGTACAGTATTCAAGCTCATCATCTTCAATAATACCATCAGCAAGCATCACTTGCGTCAAGTCATATAATTGCTCAAATCGCTCGTTGTCATTTTCTGGGGTGATTAAGTCTGTTCGCTCATTAGATTTTAACATATCTTTGATTTGAACTTCTGTAAACCCTCTTTCTTTACCAATTTTCATAATAACATCAACTTCTGATTTGTCAATATCATTATCAGAACGAGCCATCAAAATTAAATTTTTGAGATGAGACTCATTTTGAGCTTCTTTTCCGCCAGTAAGAAATGAAAACATATATGTTTTGTTTATTATTAATCTCTAAGGTAATAATTTGTTCACCTAATATCAAGTAAGCTACTCTTTTTTGATATTGAAAATAAGCGTTAATCTATTTTACAACCTACGGTTTTCTTTTCGATATAGCTGTCGGGTATATTTTTTAAAACATTTTCAAGATAAGTGTTTTTAACATTTTCGTTTAGTTGTGGGTTGTCATCAATAGCCCCTTTGTATAAAATACGTAAACCTGTACTTGTATTTTTACATAATATAGCACTAGGAGTTTTTACAATTCCAAAACGAATTTGGGTCATCTTAGTCATTGGGATTTTATTTGGGGATTTATCACTATCTCCCACGTAGATGTATTTGTACTGAGGGTATTTCTTTACAATATTTTCTATACGGCTTTGATAAACTTTGTCAAAAGGACAATCATCAGCTAGAAAAAAGAAAACGATATAAGTTTCTGAAATGCTTTTACTCGTAAATATAGAATCTTTGCTTATGTTAATCTCAAAATGACTAATCTGCTGTGCTTGTGTAGCAGAGAAGTATCCGCTAAATATTATAAGTAAGAATATGGTCTTTAATTTGTTCATATTTGAGCTGGTAAGTGTTGTGCTTTCCATTTATTCCGATACTAGTAGTACCTGTTTTGTTATCAAAATCAATGTCTTGAACGATAATGTCTCGTTTAAAAGTAAGTTTTCTATTTCCATAGAGTTTGTATAAGGTTTCCTTAAAACCCCATAATACGATGAGCATCATGTCATCATCATCAATCATTTCTATTTCTGTATCAGTAAATACTCGGTGTTTGACTTTGTGTATTTTATCGGTGTATTTTTGGATGTCTATCCCTACTTTTTGAGGTGCTATAATAGCCGCTGCATAATTGGTAGAGTGGGAGATAGATATTTCCAAGTCACATTCTAACATCGGTTTTCCGTGTTTATTTTTATAAATACAGGTATAAGGATAGTCAAGCCGAGTGCATAATTCTTTCGTTAATGCTCTGGCTGCTATTTTTTCTATTCGGGTATTTTGTGCGGCAACTTTACTTAGTGTTTTTAAATCTTCTTTTTTTGGTTGTAAAACACTAAGAAGAGTGTTTTCATCCTCTGTGATTTCCCATACACCTAGCAGAGCATCATTTATATATTCGTGTTGAATTATAGGCATCTATTATATTTTATGATTACATTTATGAGTAATCATTCTTAATATACATAAGTATTGGTCAAAATAAAGAAAAATAAAGAATTAGAAGGACATAAAGATGCAGTTTATGTTTTAGAACCTATATCAGAAAGCGGATTTATATCGGCTGGAGGAGATGGTATGGTGGCCTTATGGGATTTGGAAAGCGGGAAAGATGCTGCTCTTTTAGCAAAACTACCTAATTCTATTTATGCCCTGAAATATTTCTCTGATTCAAACACAGTACTTGTAGGGCATAATTACGATGGTATTCATGAAATAGACATTTTGTCAAAAAAAGAAATTCGTAGTTTAACTTGTGTAAGTGGTGCTATTTATGCCATTGATTACTTAGGAGATAACATTTATATAGGGGATAGTAAAGGAACACTCACAATTATAGATTATCACACATTTTTGATAGTAGACACTATTCAGTTAAGCAGTAAAAGTATCAGGACTATCTGTAATGATGGTCAAAATATATTTATAGGTACAAGTACTCATAATATCTATTGTTTAGATGTGAATAAAAATATAACAAATAGCATTGAACTGGCACATAAAAAAACGATTTTTGCATTGAAAGTTTGCGGAGATAGATTGTATAGTGTAGGTGGAGATGCTTGTTTGAAAGTTTGGGATACAAAAGACATGACTTTGATAAAAGAAGTTGTAGCACATATGTATACAATTCACGACATAGTATTTAGAGAAGATGGAGAATGTTTTGCAACATCGAGTATGGATAAAACCATTAAAATATGGGATACGAATACCTGTCAGTTATTAAAAGTAATAGATAACGGGCGATACGAATCTCACAAAACATCAGTAAATAAATTATTGTGGTCATCATACAACCAGCAATTAGTAAGCTGTAGCGATGACCGTAAAATCATGGTTTGGGATATAAATCTTAATAGTTATGTATAGTAGTATTACTCCTTTAGAAATTAGACAAAAAGATTTTGAGAAAGGCTTTAGAGGTTACGAAAAAGAGCAGGTAGATGCTTTTTTGAAATCCTTGTCTCAAGAGTGGGAACGCTTACTGGCAGATTATAAGACATTAAACGAAAAGCTCAAACAAGCCGAAAAAGACACAGAGAAACTTAGAGAAGTAGAAACATCATTGTTTAAAGCATTAAAAACAGCCGAAGACACAGGTGCAAGCATGATAGATCACGCTAACAAATCGGCTACAATACAGCTCAAAGAAGCAAAAATGGAGTCGGATAATTTGGTGAATGATGCCAAACATCGAGCTAAAGACTTGATTGACGAAGCCGAGTCGATGGTGAGAGAAATAAACGCTGAACTAAGAGAGCAAATTAAACATTGCGAAAATGATTTTAGATCCATAGAAAATCAAAGAGATAATTTATTATTAGAACTCAGAAGTATATCTAACGATACATTAGAAAGAGTAGATAAATACGAAACTAAAGGTGCAAAACTAGATGTAGACGGAATGCTTGAAAGTATCAAAAAACAAGAAGAGTCTACGGATAAAATTGTAGCCGAAACAGTAGAACCTAACACTGATGATGAAGCGGAAACTTTTGAGTTTGTAGTCAACACCTCTTACGAAGAAGAAGCTGAAGAAACTCAAAAACCAGAAGAAGAGAAATCTTCAAATGAAAGAAAATCGTTTTTCGATAATTTATAATCCATGCACGAAGTTAGCCTCAAGTCAGTTAAGATATTTGCTTATCACGGAATGTTTCCTCAAGAAACTGTACTAGGTAATTGGTACGAAGTAGATGTTGCCGTCAAAGCTGATTTTAGTAAAACGGCACAAACTGATGATTTATCAAATGGGGTAGACTACCAAAAGCTCTATGAAATAATAAAATCGGTAATGACTAGTCCTAAGCAGTTATTAGAAACTGTATTGGAGATTATTTTTTCTGACATTATTAAAGTTTATCCTTCCGTACAGTCGGTAGAAATAAAATTACGCAAGCTAAACCCACCAGTAGGAGGACAAGTAGCCTACTCACAAGTAAGTTTATATAAAGAGCAAGTAAAAGGCTTGTGGAACTAAAAGTCCTTCTCAAGCACAAAGGAATAGGTAAAAAAGGAAGTAAGTCACTTACCGAGCAAGAAGTAAAAGTCTTAAGGGAGATTATTTATCACCAAAAACCTAATATAATTACATTGGCTACAATGCTGACAGCAATACTAATGCTCGATGCAAACACCTATGAAACCCAATTAATTTCATCACTCAAGCAAGATTATAAAATTATTTTACCTCGTTCGTTACATTTTTTATTTAAAAAATCAGAAGACGAATTTACCCAACTCTGCTCCAAAATAATTCAACACCAAGATTTATCCGAAAAAGAAGCTTTTACAGCGGTAGATTATTTATTTGATACCAATATTTTACCTGAACATAAAGCCATTTTTTTAGAATCAGAACGATTAAAAAGAGAAACGTATAAAGAAAACAAAACATTCTTTCAAGCTTTTGATAATCAGGTCAATACCGTTAAAATCTCAGTCACAGACTTGTTACAGCTATGTGATAGTTATGATGGTTGTGTCAGAATTAACCCAATTACCATCTTTATTTGCCCCATATTGGCAGCATTAGGCTTATCAGTTTATATGACAGGACTTAAGCAAGTAGCCCCAAAAAATGGTGTTACAGCACATCAGCAATTATTAGCATTAGGTAAAAATCCTAGCTTATCAATTGCCGAATCCAAAACAGAATTAGAAACGGTTGGCTGGACGTATATTGATCAATCTCAATTTTTCCCAAAACTCCACAACTTACTCAACTTACGTGAAAAAATGGTGAAAAGACCTTTTTTAGCCACTTTTGAAAAAATATTACCCGTATTTGAAGCCAATAAAAACTACTGTTACACGTCATATACACATAAAGCTTATCGCAATCAAGTAGTAGAATTACTACGAGACACTAACTATTATAACCGTATTGTAAACGTGAAAGGCGTGGAAGCGACCACTAAACCCTTTATGAATAGAGAGACCAACTATGTGTTTATATGACGGGGCTACAATTTCAGAGCAAGTAGCACACTGCAAAGGGACTGATGCTTCGTTATTACCAACAGAAGAAGCTAATGAAAAAGCAATAAATGTACTAAAAAATGAAGAAAATGAATTTAGAGATGTGATTGTAAATCATGCAGCATTTACCTTTTCTGTATTTAGGAATACCTCATTAGCGGAAGCGAAAAAAAGAGTAAAAGAAGTACTGAAAAATGGAGAAGCTTATGTCTTATGGTACAAAAAACAATAAAAAAAATTGGACGTGACACCTTCTCACCCAAAAAAGGTGAAAAGGTGTCGGGATATCTGTTCCCAATCTTTATGATTTTATGTTTTTGTCATACTGAGTTTGTCGAAGTACAGAAAACATGAAAACAAAAAGGATTTCCGCAAGTACCTGTCCGTCTACTGACGGATCCCTCACGCATATCATTAGAAAAATGAATGTGAAAATCACAATTGAATTATTATATTTGCATTATGTATTTTTATAAAGAATTAAAACTAGGAGTATTAGGTGGTGGGCAATTAGGAAGGATGTTGTTACAACCCTGCATCAACCTCAATGTACACACTTCAATGTTGGATGCCGACAAATCTGCACCTTGTAGCGAGATTGCCAATGAGTTTGTGTTAGGAAATATACAAGATTTTGATGCTGTATATACTTTTGGTAAAGACAAAGATGTATTGACGATTGAAATCGAAAATGTAAATGTTGAAGCACTTAAACAGCTAGAACAAGAAGGAGTAAAGGTTTTTCCTCAGCCTCATATTATCGAAATTATCAAAGATAAATCAAAACAAAAGCAGTTTTATGTAGATAATAATATCCCAACAGCAGATTTTGTATTGACTAAAAATAGAGAAGACGTTTTATTAAACAAAAAGTTTTTACCAGCGTTTCATAAGTTAGCCACAGGAGGTTATGATGGAGGAGGAGTAGTTAAGATTAAAGATGAGTCAGTTATTGATAAAGCTTTTGATACAGACAGCTTATTGGAGAAATTTATAGATTTTGACAAAGAAATATCGGTAATCGTAGCACGAAACCCTAGTGGAGAAACAAAAGTATACCCCGTGGTAGAATGTGTGTTTGACCCAAGGTATAACTTGGTTGATTACTTAATCTCACCAGCAGATATACCAAGTGATATAGAAAATAAAGCCAAAAAAATTGCCGTACAAATAATCGAATCCTTTGGTATGGTAGGGATTTTGGCAGTGGAGCTTTTTATTACCAAATCGGGAGAAGTGTTGGTCAATGAAGTAGCACCTCGCCCTCACAATAGCGGTCATCAAACTATTGACGGCAATGTAGTATCTCAATACGAGCAGTTACTAAGGTCAATACTTGATTTGCCGTTAGGAGATACAAGTATTACTGTCCCTTCTGCTATGGTAAACTTATTGGGAGAAGAATCCCATGAAGGAGAGGCTATTTATAAAGGAATAGAAGATGTAATGGCAGTAGCAGGTACAAATATTTACTTGTACGGAAAAAAACACACAAAACCTCACCGAAAAATGGGACATATCACAATCATCGGTGACAACCGAGAAGAATTACTACAAAAAATAGATTTAGTAAAACAAAAGATTAAAATAATAGCATGATACAGGTAGGGATAATAATGGGCAGTCAGTCAGATTTACGAATTATGAAAGATGCCGCAGAGATGCTTGAAGAATTAGGTGTAGAATATGAGTTGACGGTAGTGTCGGCACATCGTACCCCTCAGCGAATGGTAGATTACGCTATTGGTGCAAAAAAACGTGGGCTTAAAGTAATTATAGCAGGGGCAGGGGGAGCAGCACACTTACCAGGAATGGTAGCATCTATGACTTCTTTACCCGTGATAGGAGTTCCTGTGAAGTCTAGTAATTCTATAGATGGTTGGGATTCTATATTGTCTATTTTGCAAATGCCTGGGGGTATTCCCGTAGCAACTATGGCACTAGATGGAGCTAAAAATGCAGGGATTTTAGCAGCAAAGATGATCGCTAGTTTTGATGATAAAATTGCCAATAACGTAGAGCAATATATGTCCTCACTTACTGAAAAAGTATTAAAGTCAGCTAAGGAAATAGAAGATAAAGGTTGGCAGTCTTTCGTGGGGTAAAGAGTATATAATCCTATATATGTCTCTTTTTGAACAAATAATTCTTTTAAACAGAATTAATAATTTGTATATCTCTGTTAATCAAATATGAAAAAATTAATATTAGCTTGTGTTTTTATTTTGGGAGTATTTATTTCTTTTTCCCAGCAATCAGTTATTTTTTTTGCTAGTGACAGCGTATTGATTTCTGGAGATTTATACATGACAAAAGACAAGGAAGCTCCTTTTATATTACTATTTCATCAAGCATTCTTTAGCAGAGGAGAATATATTGATATAGCTCCTAAACTTAATGCCATGGGGTATAATTGTCTTGCGATAGACCAGAGATTTGGAAAAGAAGTCAATAAGATAAAGAATAAAACTTCAAAAAACGCGAAGAAAAAAGGAGTGAAAAAGATGCCTAAAGATACTTATCCTGATTTGGAAGCAGCTCTAGGATATGTCAAAAGAAACTATAAACCTAAGCAATTAATTGTGTGGGGGAGCTCATATTCAGCATCTTTGTCTTTGGTCTTGGCATCCAAACATAAAGAAATAGATGCTTTGTTGTTGTTTTCTCCAGGGGAGTATTTTAAATATGAAAATAAGCATTTTTGTGAATGGGCAAAAACAGTAGATTGTCCAGTATTTATGACTTCATCACAAAAAGAGGCCAAAAAAAGAACAATTATTTTTAATACCATTTTGATCGTAATATGCGTCTAGATTAGATTGAATTGTTTTTTGC
>CAZEGV010000024.1:0-39114 GCA_964511645.1 uncultured Cytophagales bacterium | reverse complement strand
CACCAGTTCGAGTCCAGTCCCCGCTACTACTAGCCTTTTAGAGAAATCTAAAAGGCTTTTTTACATAAAAATAACTTAACTAAAGCTTGGGCGTTACCCCACTCGCCAAAATTAAGGCTCATGCGGTCAGACTTTCTCTACTCAATCTTTTTTTTTCATGATTTTGTCATACTGAGCCTGTCGAAGTACAGAAATCATGGAAAAAAAAGGATTTCAAACAAACCGCTCAACCCTTAACGCAAAAAAAAACACTTAACCTACGACCAGAAGCTACAAACTAAGACTATTAGAGTTTTAAATCATTTCATTTCAAATTTTTCAAATGAAATAATTAATTCACTTAATGAAAGTGAAAAAGCTTTTGCTAGTTTATTAGACCAGTACAATGTAGGAGTAATCTCCCCTCTTTCTAACCTAGAAATATTCTGAAAATTATTATTTAACAAATCAGCAAGTTCAACTTGCTTCCAATTACGATTAACTCTCATTTGCTTAACAAACTGCCCGAATTTTTTATTAAAAACTTCTTTCTCACCCATTATAGTTCAAGAATTCAACTTTTTTAAAAAAAACCACTAACCATTTATGGTTAGTTCTGATTTTTTAACTGCATTTGTTTCATTAAAAAACCATATATAACTATAATATGAAAAAATCAACAACAGTAGCATACCTATTCTTCTTCTTTTTAGGTGCACATTATTTTTACTTAGGGAATTGGGTAAAGCAAATCTTTTTTTGGCTCACCCTTGGCGGACTTGGGTTATGGTGGTTAATAGATTTATTTACTCTTTCGAGTAAGGTTAGTAGTCATAATACTGATATAGAATTCAAGAAAATCCAAAAAATAAATAAACAAACTACAGAAATGATGCAAGCTTCTGCCAGTCAGCAAATGGCATCAGTATTAGGGAAAACAACTAAAAATCTAGAAGAATGATAGCGTATATAAAAAGAAATGCATTATATATATTATTGGTCATTACTACTACCAGTAGCTTATATAGTTGTGTAATGGGGCTTGTTATACATGAAAACGTGAATGAATTACAAGAGGCTGATGAGGAAATGATGGCTAGTGTGCAAAACATGAAAAGCACCTTAGAAGTACCAAAAGAATATGTAAAACTTTCGGATTCTCTTGCTTATTACAAGACCGAAAAAAAATGGGTAGAAACGAGTAGTGGATACGATAAGAAAGGGAGAAATTTTACACTTCACAGATTTTATTTTAAACGTGCTATTTATACCGACAGTCTATCTTCAGGATTTTCAGTAATAATAGCTGATTTTGGGAAATCGGGAATTATCATTGAAAACCAAAAAAATGTAGTACTACCAGAAAATATGCTGGGGGAAAAGGAATTGAATTGGAAAAATAAAATGGACTCTCTCACTTCTAACAAAAAAATGTACTCTAACTTATCGAGTGCGGGAATGCAAATCAGAACAAATATAAGAAGTACTAAAATGTAAATAATCAATATTGATGACTCAGTGCTTATAGAGTATCACGGTAGTGAGTCATCCATTAATTATCTCTAATGAAAAATAAACTAATAATTATTTCATGTCTTTTTTTTTGTTCATTTTCTTGTCAAAAAGAAACTACAATCAAAGAAAAATTAATTGGGACGTATAGTATAGAAAAAGATGATTTTTTTGATGATCAAGAGAGTTGGATAAAGCCAATATTTAGCTTGATGATGCTGTTTTCTGATATAAGAATGGATTTTAAACCGGAAGGAAAGGCGGAGTATTATGCAGTAGGTCTTCTTCCTGTTGTCGCTAACATAGTAGGTTTGGATTCTATAAGGACAGAATTCAGATATAAAATTGTAAATGATTCTGTAATAATATTTTCAGAGGTTGGTAAACTACATCTCTCATCATCGATAATGAGAGATGTAGAACCAAATTATGATTCATTTACACTGGTACATAAGAATGGTAGAGGTAAGAACCTGTTCTATCTCGTAAAATTAATTGGGGAAAGTATTTTAATTAAATAAGTTTAAAGAGTCTATAAAAAAGAGAGGTCTTATGCCCTACGACTTACAATAATCAAGAGCATCTTACCCGTCATCACACAAAGTACTACAAATAACTTAGCGTTACAAGCCCTGACTCTTTCCATTTCTCGTATTTAGTTGAGCGATTAAATAATATATTAACTAATAAAAAAACAAATTGTATTAAGAATCCTTAATAACTACTCTATATCTCATTTTTTTCTATAAACAATTCTACCCATATTGTACCGATATGAAAAAAGGCTTACTTATATTTATTTTAGGGGCTTTTCCCTTTTTCTCTTATAGTCAAGTATTACTAGATGCTCGTTCTTACGCCCTTGCAAACAGTACCATTGCCAGTCCTGGGATTGGCTCTATCCAACAAAACTATGCCCAGCTCAGTCAATTAGACAGCAACGTACAAATACAAAGTAATTATAAAAACTCATACGGTATCAGTGATATTAATCAAGCCAGTCTTATATTAGGAATTCCTTTAAAAAATTATCCGATTGGGATTTCTTATAATCGATTTGGAAATTCTCAGTACAACACAAATCTTATCTCGCTGGGTTCTAGCGTAAGGCTTAGCAAGTCTTTTGCTCTTGGCTTAGCACTTTCTTACCAAAATATTCATATCGACAATTATAAACAAAAATGGCGTGTAAACAACTCTATAAGCCTATTGAGTGACCTATCACCTAAAGTAAAGCTTGGTGTTCAGATAGAAAACCCTTTCCGAAAAACAAAAAACAAAGAAGCACTTGATTTAGATAGTGAAACAGCCTTCAAAATTGGGCTTAGTTATCATGACAAAAAATATAGCCTTAGCAGTCAAATAAACAAATACCTAAGTGAGCCAGCAAGTATTCACTTAGGTCTATCAATCTTTCCTAATGAATATTTTATAGCTCGGCTTGGAGTTCAGTCACAGCAGATTAATGCTGGGTTTGGTCTCAAAATAAACAAAAACCTACAAATTGATATTGCCACTTCCGCACATAAAACACTTGGCATTAGTTCCATAATTAGTTTAAGTTATGATTTCAAATAAACTATACAACTTACTGATTATCACTTTATTATCAATAACAATAAATATAAATGCTCAAAATGTTGGCGTTGATAATCCTAACGGAATAGATACTGAGTTAGAGTATTTGTTAGAGTTTTATATCCAACAAGGAAACAGCCAAGACATCGACCTTATACAAGTACTGGATCAATACAAACTCTCCCCTATTAGCCTCAACACATCTTCTCATAAAGAACTAAGTGGATTTCCTTTTTTTACAGCGAAGCACATTCAAGAAATTCTCTTACACAGAAGCCGTTACAAACAATTTGTAAGTATTGCAGAACTTAATATACTTCCTAGTTTCTCTCCTAGGTTTGTACAGGCTATTAGTCCCTATTTTAGCCTAAAAAGCAATAAGGGTTCGCAGGAAAAGATATCCTCAATTCGATTTAAGCAAGACTTCATTATACGCTACAGTCAAATCATAGAAGAGCTAGAAGACAAAAACTACCTTGGGTCACCCGAAAAGATACTTATCCGCTATAAGGGGTTTAAAAGCGACCGAATCACATTCGGGTTTACCCTAGAAAAAGATGCGGGAGAATACTTCTTTAAAGCTAACAACAAGCCTAAAATTAAAAATTTCAATACTGGGTTTGACTTTTTTTCTGCTCACCTGATGATTAAACCTAATCATAAAATCATTAAACAAATTAATGTAGGAGATTACAACTTACGGGTAGGACAAGGACTTGTCATCTGGAATGGCTTTGGAATAGGTAAATCTCCCAGTGTTCTAGGCATCAAAAAATCCAGTAGTACCATTACTCGTTTTTCGTCTTCTAACGAATTTAATTTCCTTAGAGGTGCATCGATAAGCTTAAAGCATAAAAAATGGCTCATAACCCCTTACGTCTCTTCTAGGCGACTAGATGCCTCTATCGTAAATCTTGACAACAACAACAATGTAACATTACTCGGTAGCATACAAGAAACAGGTTTACACCGTAAGCTATCCGAAATCTCAAAACAAAAGGTAGTGAGGCAAAATATTTACGGTACACACATCAGCCGTAATGGTAAGTATTATTTACTTGGCTTCACTTATCATCATGAGTCTTTCGACAATGATTTTGAAAAAAAAACAAAGGTATTCCAAATAAAAAACACAAGAAACAGGACAAACAACTACTTAGGGTTCAATTATACTTATGCTAAAAAGAACTATACGTTTTATGGAGAAAATGCTTTTTTGGCTGAAAACAAAGCCTTGGCACTGAATAATGGGTTCATCTATTTCCCTTCTTCTTCAATAGATTTAGTGATAGTTCATCGCTATTACTCCCCCGGCTATTATGCTACGTTCGAAAATGCTTTTGCTGAATCTAAAGCAAATAACGAGTATGGGCTATACCTCGGTACTGAAATTCAAGTAGTTAAACAATTAAAAATTAGTGCTTATTATGATTTATATACATTCCCCTGGCTTACTTCTTCGGCTAGTAAACCTTATACAGGAGGTGCTGACATACTATTTCAAGCTAATTACGAGATCAGTTCTAAGATGTCTATATATTGGAGATTTAAGTATGAAGAAAAAGACAAAAACAGTAGTTCAGATGTCTTAGATCCTATTTTTAATACAAAATCATTAATGAGAAATCGTCTACATTTTCAATATGAAATAAGCCGATACCTAAAAATAAAGAATAGAATAGAGATTTCCACCTCTAATAATCAACAAAAAACAGAGATGGGATTCTTAGTTTATCAAGATATTTCTTATTATTTTAAGAAGAAAAAATTAAAACTCACAGGAAGAGTTGCTTACTACGATACTCCCTCTTTTTCGACAGCAATATATGCTTACGAAAATGATGTTTTATACAGTTTCAGTATCCCAGCTTACTTTGGTACAGATGTACGAGTATATCTCATCGCCAAGCATAGAATAAAAAAAGGAATTGATTTTTGGCTACGAATAAGCCGAAACACCAACCTTACGAAGGGAACAGAATTCAAAGCTCAACTTAGATTTCAGTTATGAAAAAATTTATACTAATTCAATTCATTTTTACAATTATTATTGGGTATTCTCAATTCAATGATAATTTCAATACTTTAAATACTGATATATGGAAAGGAGACACTAGCTTTTATGAGATCAGTAATAACATACTTCACCTCAACGCACCTGCAGTAAGTGCTTCGGCATACCTTTCTACTTCGCTCAACTCGTATAGTGACGCTAGTTGGGAGTTTTACTTTCGGCTCGATGCTACAACTTCATCCTCTAATAAAGCTACCGTTTATTTATCTGCCGACAATACAGTACTAAACGATGCTTCTCAAGGTTATTATGTTATAATAGGGGATACTGATGATGAAGTAAGTCTGTATAGAAAAGACATTAGCGGAAGCGAAAAAATAATAGACGGAATAAACAAAAGTATTGACAACAACCCTGTTGAAATCAAAATAAAAGCCAGTAGAGATAATAATGGAAATTGGAAATTATGGCTCAATGATATTTTACAAGGAAGTGTAACGGATAGCACCTACCCCATTAAAGGTCATTTTGGATTTATCAGTCAGTACACCTCTACACGATCTACTTTGTTTTATTATGATAGCCTAACCATAAACGGGACAGTCATTGTAGACAACTCTCCTGCTCAGATACAATCTATCAGTTTTGTAAATTCAGATACTAGTTTAATTTGCTTTAACGAAGAAATTATTAAGGATTCCTTAATAATAAGTATTAACAATCTACAAATCATCAATACTAGTCATCATTGTTTTTACTTTATATCTAATGATTTCATACAAGATACAGATATCAACTTGGTTATCAATAATATACAAGACCTAAGTAATAACCAATCAGACACAAGTTTACAGTTCACTTTTCGTGTACCCCAAGAAGGAGATATATTGATTACTGAAATTTTCTTTGATCCTAGCCCTTCTATCCTTCTTCCCGATGCTGAATTTGTAGAGCTTTACAATAATACCAATCAAAGTATTTCATTGCACAATTGGGAATTTAGTAGCTCTACTAGTATAATGAATTTTGACAACATCAGTATTGATGCAGGAGAATACATTACAATTACTCATCAAGACAATATTGGTTTGTTTAGTCAGTACGGGAAGCTAATTGGCAGTAGTTCATTTCCTAGCCTTGCCAATGACGGTACTCAACTCAGCTTAAGTACTGATAAAAATACGGTTATACATCAAGTTACTTATGACAATTCGTTTTATAACCACCCAGATAAAGAACACGGTGGCTGGAGCATAGAGATGATTAATCCTAACTATTACAACTGTGGCAGTGAAAACTGGGAAGTATCTTCTTCTCATACTGGTGGAACTCCTAGCCAAATCAATAGCGTACTTAATGATAACAAAAAACCTGATTTGATTACTCCTATTATTACCGCCTACCCCATCTCAGCGGATTCTATTTTACTACGTACAAATAGCTCTTATTTGGAAATCTCAATAAATTCTATCGGAATAAACAATTTGAATTCTAGTACACCAAACACAAACATTATACTAAGAGAACGTCAATACGCTTGGCACTTGTCTAATCCTATGAACTCCACAAGCATTTACGAAATTGCGGGGAGTCAGCTTAGAACTTGTACAGGGGAATTATTTTCGTTTAATATCCCTATTGCTTTGGCTCACCCTGTAAGTACTGGCGATATTTTGCTCAACGAAATTCTATTTAATCCTAGTACAGGTAACAATGATTTTGTAGAGATTGTCAATACAAGTAATCACCCCATTAGTACGGCTTCTATCAAAATAGCTGCGACTGACGACCAAGGAAACACCTTACAAGTATTCGACATCCCTAACACCATACTATTTCCATCCGAATATTATGTCATCACAAAAGATGCAAACCAACTCAAGCAACGCTACCCCAACACCAAAACAACTCAAATAATAGAAGCATCTCTACCTTCTTATAATGATGATGATGGAATTTTTGTACTCATTGATACCTTTGGTCATAAATTAGAACAATTTAATTACAATAAGGATATGCACTTCCAACTTTTAAAAAATGATGAAGATGTTTCTTTAGAGCGAATTTCACTTAACTCCCCTACTCAACTGACTGATAATTGGTTTTCGGCTTCTCAAAGCTCAGGAGGTGCTACACCAACTCAAGCCAATTCCCAGCGACACAATATTAGTAAAAGTGATTTTTTGATTGAACCGAAAATATTTAGTCCCGACCAAGATGGAGTTGACGATTTACTTCACATCTCTTATACGGCAAAGTCTGGGGAAATTCTTAACGCTAGTATCTACAACCACCGAGGGGTTCTTATCCGAAACCTTAGTCAAAACGAGCAATTATCAACTCAAGGGGTCATCACTTGGGATGGCGTAGATGACAAAAACCAACTTGCTACCATCGGCATATACATCCTTGTTTGGGAAACTTTTAACGAAAGTGGAGAACAACACAAAAGCAAAAAAAGCTTTGTGATTGGGGGAAAGTTATAAGTATTCCTATCACCCCTCATTATACTTCTCCCACCTTCGCTGCTCTCCTTGTAGCCTAGAGACAAACTTATGAGGTAACGGCAAGCTAAAATTCAACTCCTTTTTACTACGTGGATGTTTGAACTTAAGCCCAGTAGCAACTAAATAAAGTCCATGATGTTTCAATACGTTTCCTTCTTCACCATAAAGCTCATCACCCAATATCGGAAAACCTAAATGAGCAAGGTGTCTACGAATTTGATGTGTACGCCCTGACTTAGGTTTCAATTCTAATAAAGATAAAACCTTATTACGTAATGAATTTACTTTTCTACTCACAGTATATTGAGTAAAAGCATTTTTATTATCAATAGCCAAATCAATAATACCAGACGTTGGTGTATCTCCCACTGCTATTGCTTGGTAAATTTTATTTATCTCATTATTTTTAAACTGGTTGCCCAAATCTAAAAGAGCCAAAGAAGACCTAGCAATAATCATCAGACCACAGGTAGGAGCATCCAGTCGATGTACAGGTCTTGCCCACGACAAGCCACCGACCACTGGAGAAGTCTCAAATATATGTACCAAAACATTTTGTAAGGTCTTATATTGATTAGCACTCACTACCAACCCTGCTGGTTTGTTTACAATTGCCAAATCACCATCTTGGTAAATAACTTCCAAATCCATCTTATATGCTTTGGGTGGAGTTTCTGAACCCTCACAAACCTCAACTACATCTCCTTTATTAATCCAATCTCCTGTTCTTCCTGTTTTGTTATTTACTAAAACACAATTTGATTTGATTACCTTTTTGGCTTGATTACGTGATACAATCATCTCGAAACAAACCATCACAAGGTCTAACAAACGCTCAGGGGTTAAATTATTAGCTAGATGTCTTTCTAAAACTTTACAATCATTCATCGCAACCAAAGATAAGTAATACCAGTTTAACATTAAAACACCTTATTAGAATTGTTTATAAAAAGTGAAGTTAATCTACTAATCATTTTTTAAAACCTCTTACCTTTAAGACATGAATGGAGAGAACATCCCGCTAGCCGAAAGAATCCGCCCTCATTCCCTTGATACTTTTGTAGGGCAAGATCACTTGGTAGGAAAAAAAGGAATTTTACGCAAAATCATAGCGTCAAATACAATACCTTCTATGATATTTTGGGGACCACCTGGAGTAGGAAAAACAACACTAGCCAACATTATTGCCAACCAAGTGAAAGCACCTTTTTACGCTGTTAGTGCAATCAATGCAGGCGTGAAAGACATCAGAGAAATTATTCAAAAATCAAAAGGTTTCCAAAATGCCATCCTATTCATAGATGAGATTCACCGTTTCAACAAATCTCAACAAGATGCCTTGCTTGGTGCGGTAGAAAAAGGAATTATCAAATTAATCGGTGCTACAACCGAAAACCCATCTTTTGAAGTCAACTCTGCACTGCTCTCTCGCTGTCAAGTCTACACACTTAAACACCTAAACGCTGAGGACTTAAAAAAACTAATCTCACTAGCCTTATCTCAAGACAAACAACTATCGAGTTTAAAAATTAACATAAAAGAATATGACGCTCTATTTGAGCTATCGGGAGGAGATGCTCGAAAAGTACTCAATCTCTTAGAGCTAGTCGTTAATAATATATCGAGCCAAACAAAAACAATCACCAATAAGGTTGTAAAAGAAATAGCTCAACAAAACCCTACTATATATGACAAAAAAGGGGATATGCACTACGACATTATCTCTGCCTTTATCAAATCGATAAGAGGAAGTGACCCCAATGCCGCCGTATATTGGCTAGCCAGAATGATAGAAGGGGGTGAAGACCCTAAGTTTATCGCTAGACGATTGTTGATTTTAGCATCCGAAGATATTGGAAACGCCAACCCTACCGCAATAATCATGGCAAACAACTGTTTCCAAGCTGTCAATGTCATTGGTTATCCAGAAGCTAGGATTACACTTTCTCAAACCACTATTTATCTTGCTGCTTCTGCCAAAAGCAACGCCTCATACGAAGCCATTAATCATGCCCAAAGAAGCGTAAAAGAAAACCCGAATTTACCCGTACCACTACACTTGAGAGGTGCTTACACTAAGCTCAACAAAGACCTTGGTTATGGTAAAAACTATAAATATGCCCACAGTTACGACAGGAATTTTGTAGAACAAGAGTTTATGCCCGACAAAATCAAAGGCACAACATTCTACCAACCCAACAACAACCCTAGAGAACAAGAAATTCAAACCAAACTCAAACAACTCTGGAAAAATAAATATAAATATTAGGGTGTTTTCTTCCTCATAAAAAAAAGCTCGTCAGGTCACTATCCCTACTTATCCCATATCATTTCTACCATGTCCTACTACCACCCACTAACGAATTAACGCATCCTACCCAATCGCTAAAATGACCCTGCTTCTTGTTTTTTAAACTCGGTAGTAGATACATCAAAATAATTTTTAAACCTTCTACAAAAATACCCCATATCAGCATAACCTACTTCCTTAGAGATTTCTCCTATCGTCAAATTTGTTTCTCTCAATAACTCTACCGAACGTTGCATGCGTCTATTCTCTATAAATTGCTGTACATTTCCTTTCATTAGGCGTTTAAACATTTGTCCAAAATACTCTTCCGAAAGATTAGAAACATCCGCCAATACTACATTAGACAAGTCCTTATCTAAATTATTATTGATATAACTCAATACATTCAACAAACGAGAATCTTTAATTTGAAGTGTATCATCTTCAAACTTATCTGTAAACAGCTCGTTATGATGTAAATATCTCATCACTTCTATGACAAACCTGCAAGACAATAAGTCCAATACTTTTCTAAAACCATCAGTCTCATGTACCCGTTCTCTCAGCATTTCTTTTGCGGTACGCATAATCATTGGATTATTTTGAATCAAAAAAGCAGGAATATTAAGTGTGTTAAATAAATTAAATGTAGAGAGTATCCTTACATCCAAAGAGATCATCGTAAAATTAGATTTTGTATTTGTCAGGCCTGAAATAGAAAAATATTTTTCTTGGAACACGCTTCTATTGGCTACTTCTACCTGTTGTCTTTTTCCTTGCCCAAATCTTAGTGGTACTTTATAACCACTAGGAATATACAGCCCCCCTCCCCTGCTCAAATGGGGGCGACGAAGTCCATAAGAGATTGTGCTAGTGTCATTAGCGATAAGTATTGTATCTGCTCGGTCTTGATATTCGTGTACAAACACTGATTCATCCACCTGAAAGTGACGCACACGATAATACTCAACGTCTATCCTTTCTATGATATCTTGGAAATATTCAGGTTTCATTTTTATAATTAATCAGTAATCTTACTTGACTACGGATTCAAATCATTAAAGTTGGCAATATTAAGTAGATATTATCTACCCTCCCACTTATCCTTCTTTAATTTCAGATAAAAAGGCTTAGGGGTAGCAGTGGAAATCCTTTTTTATTTTCTGATTTTTGATGATTAAAGTTTGCTTTGTCTTCGACAGACTCAAACTGACACAAACAAGTTCGGTATGAACTAAATCAGAAAATAAAAAAGATTGGGAACGAATGACCCGACACCCACGAGATCGCCTTTTTGGCGAGTGGGTGAAAGCCCCACAATAAAGAAACTAACAAAAGTCACGTTTAACAATTACTGGCATCATTAAATATCTCAGGACCAGCACCTATCTTCACAAAATATTAAAACCAACAAAAATAGGATGATGAAAAAAGATAGTTTAAAAATCGGTAAATTTATTTTAAGCACATTGTTTTTTGCAATAGCTGGTATTCAGGCTCAGGCTCAATTTAATCTAAGTGGAGAAATAAGACCTAGAACTGAATTTGCTCACGGATCAAAATCTTTGGTAAAAAAAGGGGATCAGGTAGGTGTATTCACCACTCAACGTACGAGACTAAACATTAATTATAATGACACGCTTAACAAGATTAAAGTTGGGCTTGTGTTGCAAGATATTAGAACTTGGGGGAGTCAATCTCAATTGGTTCTAGCAGATGGTCTATTCAGTATTCATCAAGCTTGGGTTGACTGGGGATTAGCTAAAGATTTCAGTTTGAAGGCTGGTCGCCAAGAGTTAATTTATGATGATCATAGAATTTTTGGTAGTGTAGGATGGGCTCAGCAAGCTAGATCTCATGATGTGGCTGTACTAAAATATAAAAACAAATTACATTTAGGTGCTGCTTGGAATCAAAACAAGCCTAGCTTAAGAAATAGTATCTATACAATTCCTAAAAGTTATAAAACATTCCAATACTTATGGTATCACTTAGGCGATAAGGATAGTAGTGACTTTAATGCTAGCTTCTTGGTTTTGAACAATGGTAAGCCTATCAACAAACTAGACACTGCTGGCAAGATTACTGAACAAAGTATAGAGTTTAGCCAAACGGTAGGTGGTAGATTTATATACAAAGCAAGCAAAAAGTTAAAATTGAGCAGTAATCTTTATTATCAAATGGGCTTAGATGGTGACAAAAACTCATTATCTGCTTATTTAGTTAATCTTGATCTTACTTATAAAGTAACTAACAGCTTCACATTAAGAGGTGGTTTTGAAAGACAATCTGGTAATGATGGAGTGAAACAAACAGCTAAAACAAATAATGCTTTTACTCCTTTTTATGGTACTAATCACAAATTTAATGGTTGGATGGATTACTTTTATGTAGGAAATCACGTTGGTAGTGTTGGTCTTCAAGACAACTATATTTATGGTACTCACAAGCTAAGCAAAAAAGCTAAATTCATCTGGGCTTTTCATAATTTCTCATCTGCCAATACCATTGAAAAAGCACCTGGTGTAGCGGCTAGTAGTCAAGCGTTAGGAAATGAAATTGATTTGGTACTGGCTAAAAAAGTAAATAAAGCAGTAACGTTTAAAATAGGATATTCTCACCTATTTGCAGACAAAGGGCTTGAGTTACTAAAAGGTGGTGACAAAAGTAAGATACAAAACTGGGCTTGGGTGATGCTTGTGTTTAAACCTAAATTTATCTAAATACTATTTCAGTGAATTAAAGGGTAAGTATATCTACTTACCCTTTTCTTATTAAATAATGATAATCTAA
This sequence comes from uncultured Cytophagales bacterium, assembly GCA_964511645.1. Lineage (GTDB taxonomy): Bacteria > Bacteroidota > Bacteroidia > Cytophagales > JAAEPT01 > CAZEGV01. Next base: position 26,441 of record CAZEGV010000024.1, on the reverse strand, counting down.
TAAATAATATAACTAATGATTGATATAGACAATAAAACTGTAGCAGAGATTGTTACAGAAAATATTAAAACTGCTGATATTTTCAAAAAAAATGGAATTGATTTTTGTTGTGGAGGAAATGTATCTGTAAAATCTATCTGCGAAAAAAAAGGAGTAGATTATAATCAAATAAAAGAAGATCTTTCGAACCTAACTACTGGTAGAGAAAAAAACCAGTTAGATTTTAATTCTTGGGATTTAGATTTTCTTTCGGATTATATTATTAATACTCACCACAAATTTGTAACCGAATCTAGTGATATTATTATTCAATATTCGGATAAAGTAGCCAATGTTCATGGACATCATTATACAGAAGTTGTAGAAATTAACAAACTATTTCATGATATAGCGGCAGAGTTAAATCAGCATATGCACAAAGAAGAAATGATTTTATTTCCTTATATCAAACAATTATCAGAAGCGAAAAAAGCAGGTGAAAAAATGGATGCTCCACCTTTTGGCACTATCCAAAACCCTATCAACATGATGGAAGCAGAGCATGATGGAGCTGGGGATATTATCCACAAAATAGCTGAGCTAACTAATAATTTCACTCCACCAGAAGATGCTTGTAACACGTTCAGAGCTTTGTATGCTTCTCTTGAAGAGTTTCAAAATGATCTTTTTCAACATATTCATTTAGAAAACAATATTTTGTTTCCTAAAGCAATTCGATTAGAAAAAGAAATACTTAGTTAAAAAAAACATCTGTCAAAAACAGGATTAACGCTATTGATTTTCCTGTTTTTGATATTTGTTAATTGCATTAATCTCATGCAACCAAACTTCATACTGTCTTAGATATTCCAGAATATTTCTAGCATCTTCCTTTGAAATTTTTTTATCATAGCAATTTTTATCTAGCCCATTTAGCTTCTTGCTTGTAATTTTTTCTCCTTTCACATGAACTATGTCACTAATATCTGGTCCAATAGATTTAAATTCCATCTTATGGCAAGATTCACATTTTTTCTTAAAAACTTGCTGACCTAATTCAATTTTTGTGTTATCAATAGGTAATAAAACAAAAGGTTTTTCTTGCATTTTTTTTTCGTGACATGAAGAAAAAAATAAATAACTCATAAAAACCAACGCATTTACTTTCATAAGCTATAATCGTTGAATTTCGAACTTAGGATAGCCCTTAACGCCACCCGAATTATAAAAATCAATAAACCTTATTTTATAATAAAATCCTTCTACGGTTCGTATAATAAAACTCTTTTTACCGTCAATAGTAAATGAATTATCTGCACTATTTCTGATTTTCCAATCATAACCTATTTCATCTTTAATATTAGTAAAGGTATATTTGGAAACACTCAAAAGGTCTAAGTTCAAAAAGTCACCATTATTATCTTCTGCGGTGATTACTCCATTATACGTATTTCCTAAAACTTGAGTCAAAACAAAAGGGAAACTCAAATTAGAGAAAAAATGCTGATGATTAGTAAATAATAAATCCCATTTTTCGCTAGCTGGTTCAAGAGCTATAGATGTATTACTATCAAAACTAAATGCTATAAAATTAAGTTTATTATCTTTATTGATTGTAATCACGTGTTCGTTTGTCCCATCAAGATTAGCATATTTAAAAGTGTACGATGTTGTCGTAACTTCTTGAAACATTATTTTGACATAGCCTAAATGCAACCCCTGTTCATTATATTGACGATCCAAAATATAAACTTCATGCTTATTTCGCCAATCTCCAATTGCCGTAAGTGTCAAATCACCAGCAAAATTATCCCAAAGCCATTGCCCCCCTGCTATTGATGTTACAGAAGAGAAATCTACAGTACCTTGATTAGCAATAAAAACTCCTTTGGCAGTATTTAAAGTAATATGATTACTATCTGCAGCACATTCAAAAGCAATATCCCAATCATATTTAGTATTAGTACTAACTACAGAGTTAGTTTCGCAATCATAATATACTTGGTACTTATAAGGATAATCAATTTTGATAGTTACTGTTTTTATATTTCCAGGTTCTGGAATAGGTACAGGTATCTCTTTTTTTAAACAAGAAATAAACAAGAAAGGAAATACTATAATGCTGAATATTTTCATAAACTTAATTTCATAGATATAAAATACGTTCTTCCCCATAGCACGCTTAATGTATTTGATTTGCTAGAGTTAGATACCCCATACACATCTCCTGTCATATTTACAGTACTTACATCAAACAAGTTTTTAACTCCTCCTGTCAGTAATATTTTCTTCTTTAGTAACTTTTTGGTGACCGAACAATCCAAAGTGTTATAATTATCAATGAAACTCTCGGTAACACGGTTATCATCATTCATATAAAATGATTTAATTGCACCAGTATATTTATACATTATATTAAAACTCAAACCAAGGCTATCTGCCAAACGATAATTAATTGAAACATTAAAATTATCTGAATAATTATATTCATTATTAAACCCTTCTACATCAAACATAGAGTTCAAATAACCAAAATGAGTATATCCTGTGTTTATACATAATTTCTTATAAAAATACTGTGTTTTTAAAGACACTCCTTGAGTAATAAAATAATTGACATTAGTATATTTCCAATCTACATTAGATACTTTAACCAAATCAATAAGGTTATTAATTTTAGTATAGTAGATACTTGGCGTCACTCGTATAAAATGTTTTTTGATGGTATCATAAATCGATACAGAAAAATTCAAATGATCTGATGACTCAGAGGATAAACCTTCATTTCCCCATAAATTAATTGTTGAATTATAATGAAATTCTAAGTAAAGCTCTTTTAAAGAAGGTGCTCTAAATCCTTTGGCGTAAGACATCCTTACATCCATATTTTTTTTCTTATACAAAACATTAATTGATGGGACAATTGGTGCTTTATATTTAGTATTATAAGCCAGTCGTAAACCAGGTTGTACCGAAAGGTTCTTAATTGGTTTATATGTTACCGACCCGAAACCTGCATAATCACCAATTTGTTTCTTTTTACCACTTACTCTATTGGCTATAATAAAATTTTTATTTAACTCACTTCCTACTGTATAATTCCATTTCTTTTTCTTACCACTAAACATCCCCCTGAAAGACATGGTATTAAAAACGGTTGTATCTTGATCGCTAGAATTAGGCGTTAACACTTTATTTAGAGTAGTCAAATCAACATAATAAATATTTCTTTTTCTCTGATAAAATGAATGAGATAAGCTCAAATTTAAGGCCTTTTTTTTTTGTAATTTTTTATTTAGAAGTATTTTATTCGACAAACGATTAGTACGAAAATATGTATCAAATGCAGTAATGTAATATGGTGCAGAAGGCTCTCCCCTACTAGTCATGAGTTCGTTAAAAGCATCAAATATATAAATAACATTTCCTTTTTTAATTTTTTTATTTAATCGAAATGATCCAAAGTATTGCTCTCTAGGTTTCCAATCTTTAAGTCGTATTGTTTTTGAATTAGAAAATCCTTGAAAAAAACTTCTACCTAATGAAACTTTAAATAAATTTTTCTTCTGCTTCAACCCTATACTTCCTCCCAAATTATATTGTCCTACAGATTCTGAATATGTGTTAATAGAAAATTTTATTTTTTTCTTTTGAGTTTTTTTTGTAATAATATTAATCACTCCTCCTAGAGCATTAGAGCCATAAGCAACGGCTACTGGTCCTTCTATTACCTCTATTCTCTCTACATCAGAAAGATTAATTTGAGAGAGATCTATATTTCCGTTTAGCCTCCCTACCACAGGTACACCGTCAATCATAATTTTAATATAATTTCCAGAAAGTCCATTAAGCATTAAAGCACTTTCATTTACATGTCCATTATTAGTTCTAAAATTAAGGTCAGTAGCAAAGACTTCTTTAAGATTAGTTGCCCCTTTTGCCTCAAGAGCATGTTTACTTATTACTTGTACTTCTTGAATCACCTCCTCTTTCGGAGTAGGCTCAGCCTGAAGTGTAAGCACTACTGGTGCTAAATTATATACCGCAAACTTTAAGAACACTTCTTTGCTTTCACGAGGTAATAATATAAATGTTTGTTTGACAAATAAACTAACATAAACAGTAACACTTGTTGTATCCTTAAAAAAAGGATTGAGCACAAGCCCCTCTGAATTAGTATAAATTAGTTTTGTTGTATTTTTACTTGTTCCGCTTAAACATACAAATTCAACATTTGCCATTAAAGCTTCATTCGTTTCAAAATTAAAAACTTTAATCTGCCCACTTTGAGCAGGCAGGTAAAGTCCAATACAACCTAAAAAAATAGTTAACCAATATTTAAGATAACGAACCACTTATCGGATAACTAGTTTTTTGATTAAATTAGTTGTTTCTCCTTTTAAATTAATAAAATAAAGACCTGATTTCAATTGACTTACATTCAACAAAGATGATGACACTCCTTGATCTATTTCTTTAATCAAAATAATTTCTCCTAAGGTATTCAAAACTTCAATAGTTGATAACATTGTTTTTACTTCACCAAAAACAATTGTTACATTCTCACCTTCCGTAGGGTTAGGATAGATATTTACACTCTCATTTTCACTCAATGCATCTACACCCTCCAAACCTAATTTTGTAAATTCACAAGTAGCTGTACCCGTTGCTGACCATCCAAAATCAGTAAAAACAATACGATAAACTTGTGACTCATTATCTCTATGTAAAAAATAAGCGATAGAATCATAAACAGTACCTACTCCTTTTGAGAATTTCTTCCACTCTCTACCAATATTAATTACATTTTGATTATATGCCGTTTGTGGCACTACTGCAACAGATGCACTAGCAAAATCTACTTCGTTAGACTTTGCAGTCCATAAATTTCTATTTGTAAAAATGCTTGTAACAGGCATCATTATCAAACCTGGCATTAATTCGTCTCTATGCTTAAGTAACGTAAAATCCCAACTTGTATTAGCTGGTTCTCTATCAATCGTTTGGTTAGACGATAAAGAATGATAAATAAAATTTCGATCTGAGTAATTTGCCTTATTAATGGTAATCACCTGTTTATTTTTCCCATCTATATCTGCATATTGAAATTCCCAAACACCTTGTTTTAAGCTATTAATTTTTAATTTCTTATATGACTGATTAGATAGCTTTACAAGATAAAGAGAATCACCTAATGTCCAATAATTATTACTTGGGTTAAGTACTCCCCATCCCATATCAAAAAAGCTTCCATTAGCCCCTCTATATTTATTAAAAGCTCCATTAGTCCATGAAGTGTCAGAATTTAATAACTCTTCCCAAGCCCAAAAACCAGCCGTATCAAACACACTCCAAAAAGAAGAATCTTGAGGTACTGCCCATAAACGGGTAGTTGCTTCATTAATCAATATAGCACTTCCTGCAGAACCTTGTCCTGATGCCGAAAAAGCTAAATCCCAATCAGTATTACTAACATTTGAAACTTCACCATTATCTAAACTATAAAACACTTGATTTGCATACAGGTTCCCCATAGAGATGATCTCTGTAGTTTGTGACCAAGAAGTCACCAAGGATGTAACTATTACAATACTTGTAAGTAATATTTTTTTCATATTATTGATTGTTTTTATAAAAAATAAGAGGAGAAGAATCCTCTCCTCTTTATTATTAATTATTTTATGTTTTAATAAACGTCATGTGTAGTATTGTACATATTAAATTTACCTGTTGGGTTTTCCACCCAATCCCCTTGAATCGTTTGTTTTAATTCCAATGTTTTATCATCATAGATTAAAATTGCTGCTTCAGTTCCCATAAAGACAGAAATCCAAACTTCATCTCCGTTTTTATTATATTCCATATGTACCATTCTACCATCTACACCTTCGGGCATAGTAATTGTTTTTTTTACTTCCATAGTTTTAATGTCAAACACATCAACCGAAGAATGTAATTTAGCATCTGGATTTAATGTTCTATCTACCCATAGGTGTTTAGATTTTGGATGAGATTTCACAAACAAAGCTCCACCACCACTACCAGTAGCTTTCAACTCTTTAACAACTGTCCACTGTCCTTCTCCTGGATTAGTTTTTATTAAAGAAATTTTATTTTCTCCTAAATGAGAAGTTACCCATAAATCTCCTAAGCTATTTGAAATATTTGTTCCTCTACCTGGATGAGGCTTAATTCCTGTTTCTATAATTTTTACTAACTTTTTGTTCGGGACATCAATCACTACAATTTTATTAGCTGCATTTGCTGCTACTAAGAAGTAATGTCCAGTTTTATCAAAACCACCATCATGCAAAAATCTTGCAGAAGGAATTTCAGTAATTTGAGGATTTTCAGGATCCGTATAATCTACAATATCAACCATTCCTCTTTCTTTAACATTACATATCCAAACAGGATCAGTATGCGATGCAACAATAGATGCAACTCTTGCCTCTTCAATAAACTCTTTATCACCATCACAAGCATTACCAGCAGTTGGAGTTACTGATATTGGCTCTAATGTTTGTGCATCCATAATCGCAATATGACTTGGACTATACCCACCAAATACTAAATACTTATCCTCATAACCTTTAAATTTGGATACTTCTACTGAACGAGAATCAAACGCCCCTCTTACTTCAGCAACAATTTTTGGGACTTCAGGATAAGTATCAATCATAGTAATCCTACCATCTCTACCTACAGAGTAAATATACCTACCAGAAGCTGATGTTCTTAAAATATGAACTGCAAATCCTGTTTTTAATACAACTAGCTTCTCCTTAGTATCTCCATCGATGATAGCTACCTTGCCAGCATCCCTCATTATTACACCAAAATAATTTTCAATATTCCTCTTATGAGCAGGCTTAGTTAACCTATCCGCTACAGGAACAATCAAATTCCAAGAAGCAGTCATTTCTTTTAATCCAAATGGTGGGATAATAGGCGGGTCAACCTGTAAGAAACGAGTCATTACTTCAATTTCCTCATCGCTTAAAATACCTTTCCACTCTGGCATACCACTTGGCGTACCATTTTCGATAAATGCTTTTAAACCTGCCGTACCCAAAACTGTAGTCGCAGGAGAGTTATTACCCTCTGGTGCAACAGGTAGCAAATGTGGTCCAGTAGCCCCCTTACGAGACGAACCATGACAGCCAGCACATCTATTAAAATAAATTTCTGACGCTTGCTTCATTTCAGCAGCTGTCATCTGTACTCCATTTTGTGAAACATCTCCCGAATTCTCTACAGTTTTCTGAGTATCTTCTACTTGTTGACCTGTGTCTTTTTTTCCTCCCCCACAGCTGGCAAGCATTGTCCCTAGTACTAAGGTTACACTGAATAGATATGTCTTTTTCATACTTTAGTTTGTTAAGTGGTTATCAATAATAACATAATGTAAAAATAGCACCTATTTAACCCTACACACATGACACCAATCAATCCAAACAATGTTTTTTAGCAACCCAACAAACATTCATCAAAACAAAAAAAACAACACTGACTATAATCACCTAACAAAATGACTATCCTCACAAATAAGAAAATAGAAATAATACATCTTTATGAATTGATAAATAAACAAAAAAACAAACTACAATGAACCGTCAAAAAATCACTTTCACAATTAAATCTCTAGTACTTTCTGGTGCTATGATATTGGGGGCTTGCTCTCAAAAAGCAGAAACTCCTAAAAAAATAGATGCTGCTAAAATTAAAGTTTCGGGAGAAATGAAAGCAGAACTCACATCACCACCTCATGTACCTGCATCAGTAGGTAATAGAGCTGCCAAAAAACTTATCGTTGATATGGAGATTTTGGAACAAGAAGGAGAGATGACTGATGGAGTAAAATATGTATACTGGACTTTTGGTGGTTCTGTACCAGGAAGTTTTATCAGAACAAGAATTGGTGATGAAGTAGAGTTCACACTAAAAAATCATCCAGACAATAAGCTTCCTCACAATATTGACTTACACGCTGTAACTGGTGCTGGTGGTGGTGCTGCCTCTTCATTTGTAGCTCCTGGTCACGAGGTTACTTTCTCTTTCAAAACATTAAACCCAGGTTTATATGTTTACCATTGTGCTACTGCACCTGTAGGCATGCATATTGCCAATGGGATGTATGGTTTAATTTTGGTAGAGCCAGAAGGAGGTCTTCCTAAAGTAGACAAAGAGTATTATATTATGCAAGGTGACTTCTACACAAAAGGAGAAAATGGACAGCCTGGACTACAACCATTTGACATGAAAAAAGCCGTTGATGAAGATGCTGACTATGTAGTCTTTAATGGTAAAGTGGGTGCTTTAACTGGGGACAATGCTCTTACTGCTAAAGTTGGAGAAACTGTACGTTTATTCGTTGGTAATGGTGGACCAAACTTGGTCTCTTCTTTCCATGTAATTGGAGAAATATTTGACAATGTAAACGTTGAAGGTGGTACTGTATCAAACAAAAATGTACAAACGACATTAATACCGTCAGGTGGTGCAGCAATGGTTGAGTTTAAAGTAGACGTACCAGGAACATTTATTATTGTTGACCATTCTATCTTTAGAGCTTTTAACAAAGGAGCTTTAGGAATGATAAAAGTAGAAGGTGAAGAAAACAAAACATTATATTCTGGAAAACAAATAGAAGGCATATACAACCCAGAAGGGGGGACTATTCAAGAAATGCCAGGAGAGGCTCCTAAAGCAATAACAGCAACTTCTGTAGCTCAAAGGGTAGAATTAGGGAAACAAATTTATTCTCAAACGTGTTTTGCTTGTCACCAAGGAGAAGGACAAGGTATTGCTAACGCATTCCCACCTCTTGCAAAATCTGATTATCTTAATGCTGATGTAGATAGAGCTATTGGAATTGTACTACACGGTAAAACTGGTGAAATCACTGTAAACGGAAATAAATACAATAGTGTAATGACGGCACAAACATTAAGTGATGAAGAAGCAGCAAATGTATTGACATACATCTACAATAGCTGGGATAACAATAAAACTGAAGTCACACCAATCATGATAGATAAAGTAAGAAACAGTCACTAAAATTAATACTTCTGACTGGCTATTTTCCTAATAGTCAGTTAGATTTTAATTTTAAGAATTGGATTTCTTTATATTTGTATCTTACAATCCAACTAGAAAAACCTATTAATGACAAAACTCTTTTTAGCATCAATTTGTTTACTACTTTCCTTAGCAGGAAAAAGTCAAGTAAATCCAAAGATGAACAAAGTAACAGGGGGAACTTTCATCCCGCTTTATGGTGCAGATTCATCAGGGGTATATGTAACAGATTTTTTATTAGACACCTACCCTATCACCAATCAACAATATCTATTTTTTGTTAAAAAACATCCTAAATGGAAAAAATCAAAAGTAATAAAACTTTTTGCTGATGGAAATTATTTATATAAATGGAAACATGACACAATATTAGGTAAAAATGTAAATCCTCAAGGTGCTGCCACAACAATATCTTGGTATGCCGCAAAAGATTATTGTGCCTGTCAAGGCAAGCGACTCCCTACCATGGATGAATGGGAATATGCCGCAATGGCAAGTAAAACAAAAGCAAATGCTCAGCAAGACAGTATATTTAACAGAATGATTATTGAAAGTTATGAACTACCAAAAACCTACCGAAATAAAATAGGTAGCACTTACCAAAATTATTGGGGAATTTGGGACATGCACGGTCTAGTTTGGGAATGGACAAGCGATTTTAATTCTGTACTTATCTCTGGAGAATCTCGGCAAGACGTAGATACCGAACGAAACCTATTCTGCGGAAGTGCTTCCATAAACGCTAGTAATCTAATGGATTATGCCGCATTTATGCGTTACGCATTCAGAGGTAGTATAAAAGCTAATTATAACATACAAACACTTGGATTTAGGTGTGCAAAAAGTATAAAAAAATGAGAAATACCCTTTACAATGTCACTCTATTACTCTTAGTTTCTTTTGCTGTGCAATCATGTAACAACAGCCCTCAAGAAAGTACCTACCAATGTCCCATGAAGTGTGAAAACGAAAAAACATACAAAACAGAAGGATCTTGCCCCATCTGCAAAATGGACCTTAAAAAAATAGATAATAAGAAAACTCAGAAAATCATCAATCAAAATGAAATTCCTGACGAATCTATATTTAACCTTAGCTCCAAATGGAACACACAAAATGGAGAAACTATCGAGCTAAAATCCCTAAAAGGAGATGTACTTGTGATGGTAATGATATATACCTCATGTAAAGCTGCCTGTCCTAGATTAGTGGCAGACATGCGTAACATCCACGATAAAGTAAATAATAAATCTGTAAAATACGTACTCGTAAGTATCGACCCAGAAACAGACACCCCTGAAAAACTAAAAGCATTTGCGATTGAAAACCAAATGGATAATAATCAATGGATTTTCCTACAAGGCTCTTTAGATGACGTTAGAGAACTCTCTAACGTACTTGCCGTAAAGTATAAGCAAATCTCACCCTTAGACTTTTCACACTCTAACATTATCAGTGTTTTTGACAAAACAGGTGTTTTATACCATCAGCAAGAAGGATTAGGTGTAGATAATAAAATAATAGTAGAAAAAATTATTGAACTCACTCAAAAATAATTTTATACGTTTTATTTTTTGGACGTGTCATCAATCACCTAAAAAAGGTGACTGATGTCGGGCTTTCCGTTCCCAATCTTCTCGATAAAAAAATCGAGAAGGATTTCCACTGCAATCCCTCACGCATAACATAGTACTAAATCCAAATCACAATACTTGACACAACTAAAAACAAGCTCAAAAACCCAACCAACAAGCCTTTCCAAAACACATTTGCCTTACTCAAATCCATAAACTGAAAGGCTATGATTAAGAATTTCATCGAAGACAAAAACAATATGATAATCCCCACTTTTGGGATTGAATTAAACACAGTAGAAAATAGAGCCGTTGTAATTGTTAAAACAATCAAAATAGCTAGAGCATATATATCTTTTTTATTCATTTCTCTTTAAATTACTAAGTACAAAACAGGGAACAAAAGCAACCAAATAAGATCACACATATGCCAAAAAGCAGCACCCGCCTCTATATCTTCTAGCATGACCGTTGATTTTTTTATGCTATACTGAAGAGATAGTAATATTACTAACCCCACAACAATATGAATAACATGAAAACCTGTTAATAGCCAATAAAAATTAAAAAACGTATCATAACCTAAAGTAAAGCCTAAATCTATCTTGTGCATATACTCTATCGACTTTAACACCAAAAACAATATTCCGCCAAGCATTGTTAAGTAAATATACCTTAATGATTTTTCAGTATTATTCTTTTTGAATTGCCTCACAGCAGTAGCCATAAAAAAACCACTCACCAACAAAAATACTGTATTTATAGCCCCATAAGTAGCATTCAAGTATAAGCTTGAAGCATGAAATTGCTCTGGGTTATTCTTGCTAGACATCAGTAATGCTATAATAGACATCCCAAAGGTAATCAACTCTAAAAAAACAACTATCCACATCAACATCCCACCTGGTGGGTAGTATATACTTTTGTAATCTACTTTGTTTTCCATATTCATACTATTTTATGATTGAAGCTTAATTTTTTCATACAGCTTGACCAAAGATTGTAACAACTCTACTGGCGTAGTTAACACTTGATAATGATTTTTGCCAAACATTTGCGGTAGATAATACTTGGCATTTGCCTCAATAGCCAAAGCATAAGAGTTTATTTGACGCTCATTAAGCTCTCTTAACGCTTGTTTCACATCGTTAATCCCGTATTTACCTTCATACTTGTCATAATCATTGGGTTTTCCATCAGAAATCAAAATTACCCATTTATTTTTTGTACTCCTTTTATCTAATAATGCTCCTGAATGGCGTAGTGCAGCACCAATCCTAGTATAACCACTTGGTTGCACAGACCCCACCTTAAACTTTGCCTTGCTCCAATCTTCATCAAAGCCTTTCATAGTAATATAAGTAGAATGGTTACGGGTTTTTGAATAAAAACAATCAATCGAAAAATCAATATTAAATTCATCTAAAATCTCTCCAAAAAGAATAGAAACTTGCTTTTCTACATCAATTACTTTATTGCCCGCAGCATAACCATCAGACGACAAACTAGTATCTAATAGCAATAAAATAGACAAATCTTTTTCTTTTTTTCGTTTCGATAAATAGATTTTTTCAGACGGAGTATGACCAGAATGTACATCTACAAACAAATCAGTAATGGCATCTAAATCAAACTCCTCTCCTTGCACCTGCCTACGTTGCTGTTGGTATTTATTATTTACAGTCGCTAGCATCTTTCGTAATCCCAACAGTATAGAATTGTTCTCTTTTAGGGTTCTTTTATAATAACCCACATCTGTTTTTAGAATAGATTTTGGGTAAACTTTACAAAAATCATCTTTGTAAGCACGTTTTGAATAATCCCACTCATCATATTTTATATAATAACCTTTATCATCTCGTTCTGCACTTTCTGATACTGTTGTGTTTTCTGTAAACTCTGCTTGATAGACTGAGTGTGCAGTATCATCTACCCGCACTGTATATTTCATGTTCAAATCTTCCAGTGCATTAGAGTGATCATCTAGCTCATCATCTCCATCCATATCCTTCCAATTTCCACCAAATTCTTCAGCAGTTTCTACCTTTTCAAATTGATGTTGCAATACTGCGTCTTCCAATTGCTTTTGATCTACTTGCACCGAAATAATTTCTTCTACTGCTCCTGCATTTAATATTGTTTTTGGTTCTTCAGATGCTTTTTTTACTTTATCAGTAAAATTTTTAAGCATATCTCGTTTTTCTTCTTCTGGTAGGTTTCGCATCCATTTTCCATAAAGAAATGTAGTATCAACTTCTTCCCCTTCTTTTGTTTGGACATCTAAAAACTGTTGGTGATATTGTTTAGTAATTGGGAATTGAAAAAACAATTCTCTTAATACTTTTCCTGATGTTTCTTTGGCTTTCTCTTGTGCCTGTTTAAGTTCTTTTTCTTCAGAATCCGTAAAATTAAATTCTAAATTACTCTGAATAGACAAATACAATACCCGAAACAAATAAAATGAAAAATTCTCTTCTACCGTTGGGAAAAACAAAATCTTTTTTGGCAAAAAGAAATTATTATTTTTATACCCCCCTTCTCGTTCTGCTGGATAAATATCAATAGATTTCCCAGTGGTTGCACGAGCGAAAATTACTAAACGAGATTTTATATCTTCCAACTTTACAGTATAGGCAATACTTTCCTCTTTTTGCTTTTTACGTCTTTTGAAGTAATTAGCAAACTTGGTAAAAATATATGCATCTGGCTCAAACTCGAACATTATCTCTTTTTCTTAAAACTAAATCATCAAATCACACAAATCTTTTAGGGCTCTTATTATTTCCAAATCGTCGGTTAGAGGTTCTACTACTGCCACATGAACTGACAATCTTTTGGGTAATCCACTTTTTATTAATTTTGAAGCATCTACTAGCAAACGAGTAGAAACCGTTTCTGTTAGACCCAATTCTGTTAAATTTCTAACTTTAGTAGCAATATTTACTAGTTTTTTAGCCGATTCTGTATCAATACCCGTTTCTTTTTCTAAAATCTCTATCTCAACTTTCTCTTCAGGATAGTCAAATGAGATAGCCACAAAACGCTGTCTAGTAGATGGTTTTAACTCTTTAAATCCTCGTTGATAACCTGGGTTAAATGAAGCCACTAGCATGAAATCTTCGTGAGCTTTAACCTTTGCACCTAATTTATCTATAAACAATTCTCTACGATGATCCGTTAGTGAATGTACAGCTACAATTACATCAGGTCTTGCTTCTGCAATTTCATCTAAATAAATAATTGCCCCTTCTTTTACTGCTTTAGTCAGCGGTCCATCCATCCAAATGGTTTCCGCACCTTTTATAATATAACGTCCAATTAAATCTGTAGAAGAAGTTTCTTCATGACAAGAAATAGTAATTAACTCCTTACTCAACCGATGAGCCATGAACTCAATAAATTTTGATTTCCCAGTCCCTGTTGGTCCTTTTAACAAAAAGGGAATTTTGTTTTTATACGAGTGTTCAAAAACTTCAATCTCTTTTCCTGCTGCTTGATAATAGGGTGTATTACTCATCTATTTAAAATATTATAATTAAAAAAGCCAGAGTCAACAACAACTCTGGCTTTATACTAAACTATCAACCTAACTTACTATAAAGTTTTAATGCTACACTTGGCTTTCTAAAGCTTCATCTGTTGGTCTTCCATGTTTATAGAAGTCAATCATATAAAGTATTATACCTGTAGTAAACAATGTAGCACACGCTATCAATACCATAAAGTGAACCTCAATCAGCTTTTGAACTTCCATAAAATCCATTTTAACGATACGTTCAAGATACACCTGAGCTACACCCGCTACACCAAATGCAACAGTCATCCCAATCATTCCAACATTAGATAACCAAAATGCTAACCTACCTCTAGTACTATCATACAATTTACGACCAGTCATATTAGGCAAACTATAACTAATAATTGCCAAAACAATCATTGCATAAGCTCCCCAAAATGCTAGGTGACCGTGCATTGCCGTTACTAAAGTACCATGAGTGTATAAATTAGTTTGTGGTAATGTATGAGCAAAACCTAATAAGCCCGCTCCTACAAAAGATATTATAGCTGCACCTAATGTCCAGTATAACGCTAATTTGTTAGGATGTTTTTTCTCTCCTTTTCTATACATATTTACTGCAAATAATGCCATCGCTAAAAATGCTAAAGGCTCAAGAGCAGAGAATATACCACCTACAATCAACCAAATTTTATTTACACCAATGTAGTAGTAGTGATGTCCTGTACCTAAAACTCCAGATAAAAAAGTTAACCCAACAATTACATATAGCCATTTTTCAATCACCTCTCTATCGACACCAGTCAGTTTGATTAATAAGAATGACAAAATACCACCCATTATCAATTCCCAAACACCCTCTACCCAAAGGTGAACAACCCACCATCTAAAGAAAGAGTCTGTTACTTGGCTATCAAATGGCAACATCCCTGGTAAATACAATAAAGCTGCAAAAAAGAGTCCCATTGTAAGCACAAGTGCTGTTGTTGTTCTTCGTTTCCCTTTAAATAGTGTTGTTAGAATAATCCCTAAAAACAGTAGCACATTGACTACCACCAAATAATCAAGCCCTCTAGGAATTTCTAAGAATTTCCGACCTTCCCAAATATTAAAGTGAAAACCTACAATTGCAGCCACACCTACTAGAGCCAAACTAATCAACTGGACATAAGCCCACTTTACACTGACCAACTCTATTTGAGCTTCTTCTGGAATTATATAATATGCTGCTCCCATAAATCCTGATAATAACCATACTACCAATAAATTAAGGTGAACCGCTTTTGCAGTATTAAAAGGAATAATATCGTGTAAGCCATCCATGCCTGCATGAGCAAATCCCATAATAAAACCATACACAAGCTGAAGCCCAAACAATAACATTGAAAGAGCAAAAAACCAATACGCTACTTTTTGTGATTTATATTTCATAACAATCTTTATTTATTATTTTTTTTAGACAACGGTGAGATTTTTCTATCTACACCAACTACTTCTCCAAATCCATTTAGGTCAATCTCACCAATCCAATCAAAAAAGGCTACTAAATCATCTGCTTCTTCGTTTGAAAACCCATAAGCAACCATTTTCCTTCCGTGTGGTGCCCAAGGAACTGGTGTCATCAATACTGCTTTGATATATCCTTCTCCTCTACGATCTATCACCTTTGTTAGTTCTGGTGCATAATATCCACCTTCTCCCAATAAAGTATGACATCCCATGCAGTTATTTTTGTCCCACAAATCTTTACCTCTCACAACTGCTGGAGTGATATTTTCATGATTAGTTTGATCTACATCCTTACTCAATGAGAAAATAGTTAAGCCTATAAAAGCTAAGAATGTAACGAGTGTACCTCCTAAGAAGAATGCTCGTGCTTGTTTTTTTGACAGCATATGCTTTAAGTTTAAGTTTGATGATTACTTATTTATCACTGCAACAAAAGTCAACTAATCACACGTCAATAAATATGACGATTGTCATTCTGAAAACTGTTTTATGCTCGTTTTTTCAAACGTGAATTAAAAAAACAACTTCAATCTTCAGTTCCACTTGTCAATAGAGGCTAAATCTTCTGATTTCAATCTGAATTTAAGGTATTTAATCATCTCGCCTTTTCCCATGAAAAGTTTTTCGTAGCGAGTTTGCAAACCGTGATGTTGTGCCAATAATTCTTGATTTTGATATAAATCTGATTCATTCTCTAGTAACTCTATTCCTAATGACTGTAACAACTCTATGCTATATTCATACAAAAAAGTATTATCAGTTTTCAAATGAACAATGCCACCTTCTTTTAATACCTTATTGTATAATTTCAGAAATCGTGGGCTTATCAACCGTCTTCGTTCATCCTTATCTTTAGGGCGAGGATCTGGAAAGGTCACCCAAATTTCATCTACTTCATCTTTATCAAAAAAATCAGGTAAAAACAGTAATTGAGTACGCAGGAAAGCAACATTATTAAGATTCTGCTCACTAGCTTGTTTACTTCCTACAAATATCCTCGATCCTTTTATATCAATCCCTATAAAGTTTTTATTAGGCGATTTTTTAGCCAAACCTACAGAATACTCCCCATAACCACAACCACATTCCAGTACTATAGGATTGTCATTCCCAAAAAAAGAGGTTAACCAATTGCCCTTAATTGTTGACCACCTAGTGTCACCATGTTCAATCACATTTTTGGCTACTTGGTTAGCAGCAAATCTTATTAACTTAGTTCTCATTACAAATCTTCGATTTCAGCAACCACAAAGGTACTACCTCCTATCCAAATAAAATCATTCACTTCTGCTATTTTTTTTGCTTGAGCAATTGCCTCACTCACCTCTTTAACAACTTCCCCTTTCAGACCCTGTGCAAGTGCTTTTTTATATAAAAAACTCACATCCATTGCCCGTGGAATATTTGCTTGGCAAAATATATAATATGCTGTTTTGGGTAATAAATTTAAAATATGTTTAATATCTTTATCTGACACAAACCCCAAAACAGCAATTAGCTTTTTATATTTATACTTAGCTATTTGTTTTAAAATGGCGGCAATACCATCTACGTTATGCCCTGTATCACATACCATCATTGGTCGCTCACCCAAAACTTGCCACCTACCTTTTAACCCTGTCAATAGACTCACATTTTCAAAAGATTCATTAGCTAAAGATAGGTCTAAATCAATATATTTACGAATACCTTTTAGTGTAGCGTAAGCTGTTTTTTGATTTTTCTTTAGGTACACATTATCTGACAGTGGCATATAGCCTACATCTTCTGCCCAGCAAATTGGGGCATTGTTTTTAATCGCAATTTCTTTAAAGATTGTGACTAGCTCTTGTTGGCGTTCTCCAATCACTACAGGCACTCCTTGCTTGATAATTCCTGCTTTTTCTTTTGCTATTTGCTCTAATGTATCACCAAGAATACATTGATGATCCAACCCTATATTTGTAATTACCGAAATGAGAGGGTTAATAATATTTGTACTATCATAACGACCACCTAAGCCCACTTCTATCACAGAAATATCTATTTTTGACTTTCTGAAATAATCAAAAGCCATTAATACTGTCACTTCAAAAAATGATGGCTTATATCGTTTAACCAATGGGTTTATTTGATTAACAAAGTCAATCACATATTGCTCAGTTACTTCTTTCCCATTTACTCTTATACGTTCCGTAAAACTCTTAAGGTGAGGAGAAGTATATAGTCCTACACTATAACCATTTAGCTGTAATGCCGCTGCTATATAATGTGAAGTACTTCCTTTTCCGTTAGTACCTGCTACATGGATACTTGGAAACGATTGTTGAGGATTTTCTAATTCCTCACACATAGCCAAAATCTTATCTAATTTATAATGAAGTGCTGATGCTCCTTGATTTTGATAAACTGATAAGTTAGTGTATAAATATGAAAGGACTTCTGAAAATTTTTGCACTAATTACTGACCTTTAAACGTCCACGTGATTTCGGCATGAGTCAAGCCATCAGAAGCCGCCGTAGCTTGTAATTTTGCTCGTTTAATATGCTCTTTTATCTTTTCTTGCACACTTAATGGGTATTGAGAATCAAGAATTTTAACCCCAATAATATTTCCTAAATCATCTACGGTCACTTTAATTCTTACTGTACCATCATGTGGAACTTTTACAGCATCTGGTTCTTTGCTCCACTTCCAACCTGGGATTGATGATAGACTATTAGTTCCGTTATCACCTGAGCCTATTTTACTTGGGTCAAATCCACCTATATCTTTACCCTCTTTATCTCCCTTATTACCATCTACAGCGTCATTTCCTTGTCCTTTTGGGTCGTTAGGATTATATCCTACATCGTTACTGTTAGATGTACTTGACTGACTATCAGTAGTATTTTGAGTTGATTGGTTATTGGTACTATTATCCGTTGCTGGATTATCAGATGTATTATCTGTATGGTCAGGAATAGTAGTATTATCTACTGGTTGAGTATTATTATCGGCTGTGATTGGTTCATCTGTAGTTGGCTCGTCTATTTGGGTATCTTCATTTGGCTGACTTTCCGAAGAAGAGCTAGATTCCTCTGAAGTACTCTCATTTTCTTTACCTTGTAAATCTGTGCTATAAACTACTGGGATACCTATTTCTGGAAATTGTGCAGGAGGTCCTGGTGCTTTCCAAGCAAAAAACACCATCGCCAAAAACAATAACATTGCATGTATTGCAAATGATATTGCATACGACTTTTTTTTATTTGATGATACTTTTGGTGTCATAATTAATCAAGGCTTGTCAAATACCAATACAGCACGTGCATTTTCTATTGTATTTGCTATATTAAAAACATCAATTACTATGCCATAATCAGATTTTTTATCCCCATTAATCACAATAGTGTTGTTTACTTTGTCATTCTTCAGTTTACTAAACCGTGATTTTAATAATTTTTCTAATTCAGATAAAGTCACTTTTTTATTTTCTGTAGAAAAATAAATATTTTGATTTTTATCTATGGTCACTATTTCTTTTACTGACTCTATTTTGGCTTGGCTACTTGTGGGTCTATCAATAGTAAGCCCTGTGGTAGCTACGTTAGAAGTTAACATGAAAAATATCAATAACAAAAACACAATATCTGTCATTGAGGATGTATTAAAACTTGGATCTGCTTTATGCCTAGATTTTAAATCCATTATTTAGATGGCTCTTGTAATAAATCAATAAAATCTACTGAAGTAAATTCCATATTATAAATAATTTTTTGTAAAAGAGATGAAAGATAATTATACGCCATATAAGCGATAAGTCCTACTATTAAACCTCCTGCGGTAGTCACCATTGCTTCATATATCCCTCCTGCCATTGTACCGATATCAACACTTTTCTGTTGTGCCATCACCATAAACGACTGAATCATTCCTAACACTGTCCCTAAAAAACCTATCATTGGTGCTGCACCAGAGATAGTAGCCAATGTAGAAAGGTTGTTTTCTAAACGATTGATTTCGATTTTACCTGCATTTTCGATAGCTACTTCGATGTCTTTAAGTGGGTGTCCGATACGAGAAACTCCTTTTTCTATCATACGGGCAATTGGAGAGCTTTCTGCTTGACAAATTTCTTTTGCTACTGCGACATTTCCAGAGAGAACATTTTCTTTGACTTTATCCATAAAGTCTACCGACATTTTTTGAGCACCTTTTATAGCTAAATAACGTTCTATAAACAACCCTACCGCTACCACTGAGAGTATAGCAAGCGGAATCATTATCCAACCTCCTTTGGTTAATAAATTCCAAAAAGAAACTTCTGTCACTTCTTTTGGCAAAGAAGTATCTACAAATCCTTGCAGTAAAATTTTAAACATTTTTTTATATTTTTATATTTTTATATGATAAACGTATTTATAATGATTTTATTACACAACACTAGGAACATGCTCTTTACCATCAAAAAACACAAACACTAAGTACGCTTATAATGAATGAAAAAACAAATTTTATCTCTTTTCCGATTAAAATCACTTTGGTGAAAAACATCAGATATAAAAAGAGATGGATAATTACAAGGATTTTGCAACGGTCTTGGTCTTATGTAACGAATAGCCCAATCGCATGAGTCTTCATGTAGGATTTACAAATCATTATATCTGAATTAAATCACCATCATTAAGTGCAATGATATTATCAAACTCTACTTTTGCTTCTTGCAGATGAACTTCATTGGTTTTATATCTTGCTGAATAATGTCCAATAATTAATTGCTTCACTTGAGCTTGATGAGCAATAAGCCCTGCTTGCGAAGCTGTAGCATGAAAAGTGGTTTCGGCCCGATTAGCAAATTCTTCTGTAAACGTAGCTTCGTGATACAAAGTGTCTACTCCTTGAATATAAGGCAATATCTCTAGGGCGTAACGAGTATCTGCACAATAAGCGTAAGTCGCAACGGCTGGTGGTGGTGTTGTGTGTTTCTGGTAGGGAATTACTGTACCATCGTCTAAAATAACATCCTTTCCTTTTGTGAGGTTTTTTATTTTAATTAGAGGGATGTTTTTGGGTAGTGTAGATTTTATGATTTTATAACCTTCGGGTAAAGTAGTAAATTTATAACCATAGCATTCGATTCTATGATAAACAGGAAACACCTCTACTTTGATGTTTTTATCTTGATAAATTTGCGTAATTGTATCTACATTTATTTCTTGGAAATCAATTTGATACGAAAAACAACTTTGAGAAGCCTGTAACTGTATAGTGATGATTTCTTGTAAACCCTTAGGACCAAAAATAGATAGTCGTTTTTCTCTCCCCTTGAGTGACATAGACGAAAGTAAACCAAAAAGCCCTAAATAATGATCGCCATGCAGGTGTGAAATAAATACAGCATCAATTTTATTAGTTTTGATACTGTATTTTTTAAGTTGTATTTGAGTGCCTTCTCCACAGTCAATTAGGTAGTAACTACTATTTGACTTGAGTGCTTGAGCAGTTTGATTCCGCTCTTTGGTAAATGTAGCAGAGCTGGTTCCTAATATTTTTAAGCTTAAGCTCAAATTTATTTTTCTTCTTTTTTGAGTTCGTTTTCTAACTCTGAAAGTCTTACAAACTGTACTGCCTCATCAATATTAGGCACAATATCCAAAATGGTTTTAAGTTGAGAAATTTCTAATAATTTATCTACATGAGGGTTAATATTAGACAAAATCATCTTACCACCAGCATTACCACACAGTCTTTTTCCTACTAAAATAGAACTCAATCCTGATGAATCAATATAATTCACTTGAGACAAGTCCAAGACAATATACTGCTCTCCATTAGTGTTCAGTTTAATCAATTCAGACTTCAATTCTGGTGCAATCATACTGTCTATTTTTTCTTCTTTTATTGTAAGAATAAGGTATGAATCCTTTTTATCTATTGAATATTTCATCTTCTAATTGATAGCTTTAATAATATTGTTTTGTATCCTGTCTTCTAAATTACCAGTATTCATCGATTTTTCAAAGGCATTACCCGTAACTTTTTCATAAAGTTCGATATATCGACGAGAAATCATATTGACGATTTCATCATTCATCTCTGGTACTTGCTGTCCTTCCTTTCCTTGAAACCCGTTGTCCATCAACCATTCACGCACAAACTCTTTAGATAATTGACGTTGTTTTTCTCCTTTATTTTGTAATTCTTCATAAGTATTTTTATAAAAATATCTTGATGAATCTGGCGTATGAATCTCATCTATCAAATAAATTTTTCCATCTTTTTTTCCAAATTCGTATTTTGTATCTACGAGTATCAAACCTCTTTTCTGAGCTATTTCCGTTCCTCGCTGAAACACTTTTCGGGTATAATCTTCTAGCTGAATATATTCTGCTTCGGTAACAATGTTTTGTTTGAAAATTTCTTCTCGTGAAACATCTGTATCATGCCCTTCATCTGCCTTGGTTGTAGGCGTGAGAATTGGCTGAGGAAGTTTATCATTTTCTTTTAACCCTTCTGGTAATGCCACACCACAGATGCTTCGTTTACCCGATTTGTATTCTCGCCAAGCGTGTCCTGCCAAGTAGCCTCTAATCACCATCTCTACTTTGTATGGCTCACATTTATGACCAATAGTCACATTAGGGTCTGGCACAGCAATCACCCAATTAGGAACAATATCTTTAGTGTCTTCCAATGCCTTAGCTGCAATCTGATTGAGCACTTGTCCCTTATAAGGAATAGCTCTTGGTAGTATCACGTCAAATGCTGATATCCTATCACTCACCACCAAAGCTACTTTGTCTTCAAAAAAATAAATGTCACGAACTTTTCCGTGTAACACCTTTGTAGACCCTGGTAACTGTAAGTTAGTTTCTTTAACAACCTGATTCATATTTTATAATATTTGAGGCAAAAGTAATTATTTCTAATTTAAAAATAAAGGAATCATAAAACAACTAAGGCGTTTGAAGTATGTCATTTTTGTAAATCTCTGTTTTAACTATTTTTTTTGATTTTCCAAAGGTAATAAACTCTCCGTGCTTTTTTCCTCTTTTATAAAACCCTTTAGATACTACCAATCCTTTTTTATTGTATAAAATTTGCTCACCATCCAATTTTCCAAATGTATAATTCTCTTGCCTTATTACTCCTCCCTTTTGATTATATGTTTTTTTCTCACCATCTAGTTTATCATGTTTATACAGTGATTCGGATAAAAGCTCTCCAGTAGGGTAATACTCTGTTTGTTCTCCATACTTAAGCTTGTTTCTTGTTTTGTATTCTATAAGTAATATCCCTAAATCATTATATTTCTTAATTTTAGCATAAACGACAATTACTTGTCTATTTTTATGATTAGGGTTTTGTTCTTTTTTTCTAGTGTAAATAATTTCTTTTTTGGGCAATCCTCCTTTCCAAAATTCTTTTTCACTTTCTATAATGTCATCATTTTCATGAATCACTTCTTTATGTAAGGTTGCGTCTTCGTAAAATAATTTCTGTTTCCCCGTCTTTACCCCATTTACATAATATAAACGCCTATGAATATTTTTGTTTGGATAAAAAGAAAAATTTTCTCCATGCTGTTTGTCCTTTTTAAAGTTCAACTTACGGGTGAGCCTCCCGTTAACATCATACTCAAGCATAATCCCTTGTTTGAGTCCATAGAGGTAGGTTATCTTATGCTCTAACTGCCCATTTGCATAAAAACTATTGAATAAGCCATGAAGATACCCTTTTACGAATCCTGACTTTGACAAAAGCTCACCATTAGGATGATAACGTAATAAAACACCGTGAATAGTATCCTTTCTGTAAGTCACTTTTCGTACTAACGTTTGATAAATATCGTATTCATACAAGGTGTCACTCAGCAAACCATTAAGTCTAAAAGACCTAACGTGTAAATTTCCTGATGGATGATAAGTATAAAGAGTATCTACCAAACGACTTTGTCGATACCTTCCTTTTTGAAGTAAAATAGCCCTATTATTAAATATGCTAAATTCTCCTGATTTCTCTCCTTTTACGTAAGTGATTTTTGCGGACACTTTTCCATTTTTATGATACTCGACAGAAGAGCCTTCTTTTAATCCATTTACAATTTCCCCTGTTCCTTTTCTCTCTCCCTCTGGGTAATAACTAGCGTAACGGATGATAAATTTATCGGCAAGAGGAAGATGTAAGGTATCAATTGTGTAAATGTTTTTGTATTGTAAATCACCAAAATGATTATAATAGGCTTCATTACCCGACAATAAACCATTTAGGTAACTCCTTTTCCATTTTATTTTTTCATTCTCGTAATAATCTACCCACTTCCCTTGTTTTAAATCTTTTTGATAAACACCTTTTGATTTTATCCTTTTAGAATATTGAAAAAAAGATTCGTACCTCCCTGTCTTAACAGTGTCACTACCTTTTATTTTTCCATAAAAAATTTCTTTAATTGCTTTATGAGTAACTGTTCCCGTAGTGTCTTTTTCTACTGGGAAGTAAGTAGTGATTTTTTTTTGTCCGAATAAAAACATCGTTAAAAAAAAACAAAGAAATAATACACTTGACAATCTTACCATCTATGAATTGTTTTAAGCCATCAAAAACTTAGCTTCACATTTGTTTTAAACAACAGCTAAACTAATAAGAGTATTTTTAATGTTAAATAAAAACTATTCAATAATTTTTATTATTTATCGTTTCTGTATTTTCTGCTGAAACCCTGATTTATTTGTTACAAAATAAATTCCATTCGCTAAAGACGATAAGTCAAATACAGCACTCTGTTCGCTCTCTTCTTGATTTATTGTTCTCACTAGATGACTAATACCTTTCCCTAAAATAGTATAAAACACAATCCCTTCTAAATCATTACCCTCTATCGTGATAAGTCCATTTGTAGGGTTAGGATAAATGCTTAGTTGTTCTTTCAAATAGCTAACAGCTATCACTTGAGAGTAATCATACTCACCATCAAAATCTGTTTGCTTGAGCCTATAGTACGACAAATCCAAATAAGGAGAGGGGTCAATTATTTGATAATCTAAAATGGTATGCGAATTACCTGCACCATTAAGGATAGTTAAGATTTCCCAATTCTCTCCATCTACTGATTTTTCAATTGTAAAGAAATTATTATTAATTTCAGAAGCTGTTTTCCAATTTATTTCGACACTATTACCACTTACTAAATTAACACTAAAGTCTAATAACTCAATAGGTAAAGGGTTATTATTTGTTGTTGTACCTAAAGTAAATGGACTAAATGACGTAACTGGAGCAGACGTCATTACCCACCCATCAGTAGCAACTCCACCATTACCCCCGTTGCCATGATTCACCCACTTAGCACCATCCCAACGAGCTACAACTAACTCTGCAGGCACTAATACATCACTACAATTGTTCGCCGCATAGTTTTCATAGTACAACTTAACATTAACATTGTTTGTTGTAGCTACTCTATCTAATATCCAATGCTCACAACCAGAGACATGATTGATTGTAGCTTCAACAGGAACAGTGGCAGTACCAGCAGAAAAATATTCCGCTCTAAACCTTGCAACAGTGCTTGATGGTGCTGAAATCTCAATAGGTCTATAAACTCCTACTTTTCCTACTGGGAAGGTAAATAAGTCATTCCCTATTTTCTCAATTGGACCATCTACATAAGCATCATCACTCACCGAAGAAACAATTGCATTATTATTCATGAAAATCAAATTAGTTGAAGTAGTAATTAAGTTTCCTTGTCCCAAATCTAGATTCGCTCTTATAATAACTGGTGTATTAAGTGTGATCTCATCATTTGGATTATTTGTTTCTATGTCTCTAAACTCAGGGGTAGGTGTACCTCCTACAACATTAATACTTTGGGCGGCTATACCGTCAAATATAACACCTCCGTGTGTCGCATCTCCTAAGCGCACTACTGTATTAGACTCTATCGTCATATCTCCTGCGTAAGTACTTACCGAATTATAACTAGGAAAAATACGTCCAGTTCCAGTTTTTATATAAGTGACATTAGCATTAAAGTCATTAGACGTTGCGTTTGCTGGCATAAAATACCCTGTGCTAGTCACCTTCAATACTGTATTGTCATTAAACACATTACCCCCATCTGAGACATCATTAACCGCACCATTTTTTTCTAAATATACTGTTCCATCATAAGTCGTTGAACGAGTATAAATCCTTGGTGAGATAAATGTAACATCACCACCCCAGTTTGAATTTCTATTGTAAATCCTTGCCGTACCTGTACAAGTTAAAGGATGAGCGGTATTACCAACTTGTGTGAAATTCCTGAAAAATAAATCCCCTGCTATAAACCCACCTCCACTAATTGTAATTGTTTTAGTCGCTGCTAAAGTACCAGTACCACCACTGCTACCAAAAAAGATACCGTCACCCGATACATTTGTATTCTCCACTGTAATATTACCGTTATAAATACCCGTACTTGTAACACCCTGATTACAATAAACCTGAGAATTTGTTGCAGAGCTTATATTAGAGATAGATAAAGTACCGTTGAAGGTAACATCTCCACCAGTTCCTAAATAAACTCGTTTAGTAACACCACCACCAGCATTACTAACTGTCGTATTACCTCCTACGGTGACAAATCCATTATCAGAAAACAAAACATTATGTTCTCCAGTAGCACTAGCTGAATTATTAGTAATAATTGCATTACCGTTAATCGTAATTATCGCGGCATTGTCATTAGAAAAATAAACATTCTGAGTACCTGCACCTGTGGAAAGATTCTCTAGCAATAAATCACCTGCAATTGTATTAACGCCAATACCTTCAT
>CAZEGV010000023.1:0-39259 GCA_964511645.1 uncultured Cytophagales bacterium | reverse complement strand
TGTATTTGTAGAAGCTACTATATTCCCTATAATTTGATTGGCTGACGGGTTTTCAAGAATTGTTTTCGTGAAACCTGATGCCGTAACCGAATTATCAATTGTCACTATTGCTGGTGTATTAGTTGTTACTAGTGTTGGGTCTTCTTCCTTATCCTTTTTACAAGATGTTGTTGTAAATGTCATAGCACTCAATAATGCTGTTGTTATTAGTAGATATTTCATGTTTTTTTGATTGAACTTTGATTATTAACACCCTTATTTTTCAAATAAGGGTGTTAATAAATGAAAAATTAATGCTTTGTTACAGGTTCTACAAACTGTCTTACAGCTCTCACTTTTGCTCCAAAATT
The DNA here is from genome assembly GCA_964511645.1 of uncultured Cytophagales bacterium. Lineage (GTDB taxonomy): Bacteria > Bacteroidota > Bacteroidia > Cytophagales > JAAEPT01 > CAZEGV01. Next base: position 38,909 of record CAZEGV010000023.1, on the reverse strand, counting down.
TTTGGGGTGTGTAGAATGACCTAATTTAGTCACTTTCCAAGAATAATTGGCACTCTGTTGCGATGAAGTCCAATAAGATCCTTCTTGTGGTATTTCTTTTAAGAGTTTTTCTACTTCTTGCATACTTGGTAAATACCAATCGCTATAACCACTTAAAGTTAAATTACCACAAAGTTTAGCAGCTTCTGATGTTGAGCATTTATCCAAAATTTCAGTTGTATTGTTCTTTCCTCCAAACAAACCTTGATTTTTAGCTACTGCAGCCACAAATGAAGGTCCTATTGGAGGGGTGATAATATTACCTAATTCAGTTCCTTTACACCCCCAAGTTACCTTATTGTCTTGATTGGCTTGGTCTGTTGGTGCTGCCACCAATCCTTTACCTGTGGTTATATCGAAATAAAAGATTAAACCTCCTTGATAGGTTTTCCCTATCAGTTTGTCATAGTTTGCATTGTCTTCGTTGTATATAGACAAAGGCGTTTCACCTGCGTTCAGCTTGATTTGTATCGGGTCAGTTGTTGTACTACCTCCTGTTGTTGATGTTGGGTCTTCGTCTTTATCCTTTTTACAAGAAGAAATAGAAAATATCATAGCACTCAATAGGGCTACTGTAATTAGTACGTTTTTCATGACTTTGTTTTTTTATCGTTAATGTTTCACAAATATTGTTGATTTTAATTGACGAAACTTGACAAAAACACGACCATTTTGGACAAAAGGGATTAAAAACAACAAAAAATCAATCTAAACTAATCGACACACCAAAACGTTCTTTATATAACTTTTGAAGGTGTGTAGTATTCTTGAACCCTACCCTAGCCACTAATTGACTCATTGAAGAACAAGCCTCCCTCTCTATCAATCTCCTAGTATAGCTTAGTTTTATTTCTCTAATAAACATATTTGGAGTAAGTCCAGAAAGAAATTTTATTTTTCTAGCGAGACTTCTCTCTCCAATACTCAATTGATCTGCCAAGTCATTGACCCCAAAATCCATACTATCAATATTCTTTTCAACAATTTCTTTGGCTTTTTTTATAAAATCATGTCCCTCATCTCCTATGTCTTCTTCACTCTGAAGCTGAATACGGTTTTGAGCATTTGACAATGAATTGCTTAATCTATACAATAGTTCGTCCTCAATAAATGGTTTGGTTAAATAATCATCTATACCTAGTGCTAATATGTCTAGTTTACTTTTGGTATCTGCACGGGCAGTGATTACAATAATAGGAAAGTTGTAATTTTTCTTTTTTATTTCTTGTATCAGTTCAAATCCATCCATCTTTGGCATCATATAGTCAGTTACCAAGGCATCTATTTTATTGGTTTCGATTATTTTAAGTGCTTCAAAACCATTTTCTGCCTCCAATATTGTATATGCTACCAATACAGTGCTTAAGTATTCACGCATTTCGGCATTGTCATCTACGAGTAATACTGTTGTGTTACTATTCGGAGGTGTTCTGCTTTCATTTTCGCTAAAATCAGGATTAGCCGCCAGGGGAAGGGTAACATTAAAGGATAAACCTTTCTCTTTGTTTATTTGAGCGGTAACACTACCTTGATGTAAGGATATGATTTCTTGAGTGAAAGCTAGACCTATCCCGCTTCCGCTAGCTTTGTTGATGTCATTTTTACTTTGGTAGAAACGTTCAAAAATACGCTTAGTTTCATTCTGAGAGATTCCGATTCCGTTATCAGTAATGTATATTATAGCATTGTGAGTGCTGGTATTGATCCCTAATTTCACTTTACCTCCTGACGGGGTATATTTGGAAGCATTGAGTAAAATATTATTTAAAGCTCGTTCAAAATAAACAGAATCTATATTGACGTACTGTTCTTGATCCGAAAGGTGAAGTGTTAAATTAATATTCTTTTCTTGAAATAATGGGTGGAATGATAAATAAATTTTTTGCAAACATTTGTTTACTGAATAAGTGGTTTTATTGAGTACTAGTTTTTTTCCTTCTGCTTTTGCTACGTCTATCACATCATTTACAAGTATTTCAATTTTGGATGTATTGTTTAATATCTTATTAATTTTATCTAAGTAAACTTTGTCTTTTATTGTTTTCTGTAAGCTAAAAGCTTGCCCTTTTATCAAGGTAAGAGGTGTGCGTAGTTCATGGGTGACATTAATAAAAAAGTGATTTTGAAAATCATTTAGTTCTTTTAGCTCCACTGTTTGTTGTTCTATTTTGATTTTATCTTCTTCTGCCTTTTTCTTTTCATTTTCAAGTAATGTTTCATTTCTTTTATTTGCATTCTTAAAAAAATTAACCAGTAAGAATATTGCTATAAAAAGTACGGGCATTACAGTAAATGATAATGTTCTTTTGTCAGAATAAAGCCCTTCTAATAAAAAAGGGGGGAGCAAAAAAGCTAAAATAGAAAGTATAAGAAATAAATAATGATAAACTTTTCTAGTTAAAAAAAGTAATGAAAATAAAGGAATAAGCAGGTAAAAGAATTCTATTAAATCCCCCTTAACCAAAAAATTGCTAAATATAAAAAACTGAATATAGGCGGAGATAATAAAAAGAATTCGTGCTAATTCATATTTTTCTTTTTTTTGTAGCATTTGGATACTAATTAAAAAAACACCTTGAGTAAGGTGTACCATTGCAACAAATAAAAAATTCACTCCTTCAAGGATATATGCTGTAATAGTATAAAAAATAATTAGAGCAATAAAATAGATAAGAATAAAATACCAAGTCAAACAAATGATGTTTAGCAAACGTACCAACTTGGCTTCACCTTTTGACAACTCTTTTGTAATGCCTAGGTTAATATTTTTATCAAAAACTGTTTTCACCTATTTTTTTTTAATTATAAAGTCATACAAAAAATAATGATAATCAATAAAAAAGACCTGTCCAAAAAACAGGTCTTTTAAAACTCACTACTATTACTAATCTATTGTTTAATGATTTTTTGAGTTAAAACACCATTTTTAGTATTGAGCTGAATTAGGTAAACTCCATTTTCTAAACTAGATACATCTACCTTGTTATTACCTGACGATAAAACACGCATACCGTTAAGGTTAAGAACATCTACTGAAAGTAAGTTGTCTTGCATAATCGTTAGTTCTGTAATAACTGGATTAGGGTAAATGGTTGCTTTTTTAACCGTTTCAGTAGAAAAAACATTTGTAATTACAGAGTTATAGTTATCTAATATTTTTTGGCTATTTAAAGGTATTCTATAAATCTTTATTTCGTCCAAACCTCCTTGGTAAGGTGCTACGGGACATGCTGATTTAGCTATTTTAAGTGTTGGAGTATATGATAAAGAAACTTCATTTCCACCCATCATTTTTGTACTTCCTTCTGCACCATTATGAAATGTAGTAATGTAATTTCCATCTAAGTTTACAATAAACACAATTTGTTGCCACACACCAGGGGTATATCCTATACTATGAGTAACAACTTGACCTGTAGATCTTCTAAGTTCTAAACTTATTTTTTTTGTTGATCCATTTAGGTTAACCAAAAACATATTAGTGTGATTGCAAATGGCTCTTTTACCAAAAACAACAGTGTTACCTGTAAGACTAACATCAGGTTTTATCCAAAAACTAAAGGTATAACCTAATTTTTGACCAGTAAAGATATTAGGGTTGCCTAGGTCATAAGATTGCCCAGATAACAAAAGAGCATTATCTACCGAATTAGTATTGCCTATCGTCCTACCTATAATTGGTAATGTTGGATTTGTGAAATTAGTAAGCCCTGATTGAAAAGTTTCCTTATAACTAAAGTTATACTGGTTATCATTATCTGTAGTGTAGGCATTACTTATTTGAAGATCTGTTAGCTTGCTTGGGTAAATAAAAACATCATCCAAACCTCCTTTGTAAGGATTTTTATTACAAACGCTTGATGCTACTTTTATTGTACCAGTAAATGTAGGTGCTAAAGTGCTAGCAGTTAAGTTTCCTGTTTGAAGTAATACACCATTTACATAAGCACGTATTTTAGCATTAGTTTTATCTACAGAGAACGTTATTTTTTGCCACACCCCAGGTGTATAAGCTACCCAAAGACCACTTGCCCCTATAGGAGTACGGAGTTCAATCCCTACTTTTTGAGTAGAACCATTAAGATTTATGTTAAACATATTTGTACCCGTACAAACACTTCTTCTTGATAAGACAATTTTGTCTCCTGCTAAGGAAGCAAGAGGTTTTATCCAAAAAGAAAAAGTAATTCCATTATTAGTATTGATGTTTACTGGATCTAAATCAAAGTTTCCACCTGCCAAATTAGTAGCAGAATTTGCTATTTGGTTGCGGTCAGTAAGATTTGCGTTAGGGTTAGGAGTATTTATTTTTTCTTCTGATATAATCGTAGAGTCAAATTTGTAATGTGTCAAAAGATAAAGCTCGTCAAACGATACACCATCCGAAGTAAATGCATTTTTTACTTGAGCAGTGGTCAAAGTACTTTCATATATACGAAATTCATCTAAGCCACCTTTGTATTTAGAATGAGCACATACAGTTGATGCTACTCGTATGGGGGTATTAGCATAAGTATTTGCTAAAGTCATAATATTCAAACTTCCTGTTGTACGCAATAAGCCATCTACATAAGCATATACCTTTGTATTAGACTTATCAACAGTAAAAGTTATTTTTTGCCATGCATTAGGAGTGTAATTCACGTGAAGGCTAGTTGCTCCATTAGGAGTACGAAGTTCAAGAGATACCGTCTGAGTAGAGCCCCTAAGGTTTATATTAAACATATTTGTACCTGTACACACATCTCTTTGAGACAATATAATTGTATTAGCTGGCAAGTTAGCTTTAGGTTTAATCCAAAAAGAAAAACTGATACCATTACTTGTATTGATAGTAGGGCTTCCAAGTGTAAATGAGTTACCTGTTAGGTTGATTGCTTTATTAGCTTCACCTTTGTAATTAGCAATTTTATCTAAAGGAGATGAGGAGTTTCCTATCGATCCATTTTCTCCATTCACACTACCATTATCAAACTTGTAATGTTCTAATGTTGTTTGAGATAATCCTATTGCAGACAAAGAGAGTAGGGATATCAAATAAGTAATTTTCTTTTTCATGTTTTTTCTTTTAGTTAGTTAAATAATACGCTACAAAGATATTTTTTTTAAAATGACGATTCTTGACAAAAACACAACCATTTTGGACAAAATCAATTATTGTAGTATTAAACCGACGTTAAGTTGGCTTAGGGGTTGACGTGGAAATCCTTTTTTGTTTGTATCAAATTTCGACAAGTTCAATATGACAAACAAAAAAGATTGGGAACAAAAAACCCGACCGATGGGGCGAAATAGCCCCAAGAATAAAATGATAGGAAAGCCCCAAAAGAACAGAAATAAAATCTTTTATCTGATAACTAATCTTTGTTAGGGTTTTTCTGAATCCTATCATACATCACGATACTGCCAGATACCGCTACATTCAAACAAATATCACCCGGTAATTGCACAAGCTCATGGCAAACTGCATAAGCCTCATTAGACAAGCCGTGATCTTCCGATCCTAATAAATAAATACAAGAATCAGGATGCGTAAAGTCTTGAATCGCTTGTGATTTTTCATCTATCTCCACCCCTATCACTTTACAGGCATAAGGAATTGATTTCTTAAAATCTGCGAAACGATCATATTGGTACAAAGGGATTTTTGACCATGTCTTGATTGTATCAGCACCTTGTTTTTTGTAACGATGCCCTATCACAAAAATAAAACTAGCTCCTAGAATATAGGCCGAACGCCACAAAGTACCGATATTTTCAATTTTTTTGCTATTGTCTATCCCAATACCAAAAAAACCATTAGGAAGACTTTCTGTAAAATTGGACATTAATCTATCGCTAGTATATAATAGTTTTTCTTCCCTTTCTGAAGTAAAACAAATTTATCGTTAAGCAAATCTGACTCGGAAAGAATATAGTCTTCTTTTACTTTTTCTTTATTTATGCTAATGGCATTCCCTTTCAGCTCTCTACGAGCTTCTCCGTTAGATTTCAAAAATCCACCTTTAGCAGCCAAAGCATCTATCACGGACAAACCTTCTTTTATATCTAAAATACTAATACTCGATTGAGGAACACCATCAAATACTGATAAAAAATCAGCTGCGCTAAGTGATAGTAAATCTTTTTTTGTGGATTTACCAAAAAGAATTTCAGAGGCAGAAACTGCAATATCATACGCTTCTACCGAGTGCACACGACAAGTAATGTCTTTGGCAACAGCCTGCTGTAACAGTCTCAAATGCGGTGCTTCATTATGCTCTTCTTCTAATTTTTCAATTTCTTCTTTACCCAAAAGAGTAAAAATACGGACATAGTTTTTGGCATCATCATCCGAAGCATTCATCCAATATTGATAAAATTTATATGGCGATGTTTTTTTTGCATCTAACCAAATATTTTCTCCTTCGGCAGTTTTTCCAAATTTAGTACCATCGGCACGCTTGAGCAAAGGAGTAGTAATGGCATAAGCCTCTCCACCCGACATCCTACGAATTAGCTCCGTTCCTGTCGTGATATTCCCCCACTGATCCGAACCTCCTAACTGTAACTTACAAGCTTTATGCTGGTTAAGGTGATAAAAATCATATCCTTGTACCAATTGATACGAAAACTCAGTAAATGACAAACCAGTTTCTAAACGAGATTTTACAGAGTCTTTACTCATCATATAGTTCACCGTAATGTGCTTGCCTACATCACGTATAAAGTCCAAAAAGTTAAATTCTTTGAACCAATCGTAGTTGTTAACGATTTCGGCGGAAGTCTCTCCACAATCAAAATCTAAAAATTGCTCTAGCTGAGCTTTTACAGAATTAAGGTTATGAGTCAGTACATCAGCCGAAAGTAAGTTTCTCTCTTTTGATTTCCCAGAAGGATCACCTACCATACCCGTAGCACCACCTACCAAAGCTAAGGGCTTGTGCCCTCCTCTCTGAAAGTGTACTAAAATCATAATTTGAACCAAACTACCAATATGCAAAGAATCAGACGTAGGGTCAAAACCAATATATGCCGTTGTTAATTCTTTCTCCAACAACTCTTCTGTACCAGGCATGATATCATGTATCATTCCTCTCCAACGTAATTCCTCTACAAAATTATTCATCTCAATTACTTATAAAATTTGCGTAAAAATACCTTTTCTTACTTGATTATACAATAATCATAGCATTATTTAAAAAAATCCAAATCTTTATTTCTTTTGGTCTATAATTCAAGATTTTTTGGCGTTTCCACATCTATCAAAACTTTACTCGATGCCTTCGACAAACTAAGACTGATACAAAATATGTGCTAATTACTTACTTTTCATTATTAAAATTCAGCATTAAAAAAAATGACGAAATTGTCCTTTACACATAACAATATGGAATATCTACTACTAAGGACGTATCCGACTACTGATCGAACACTAGTTTAGCTGTAATCCCCCAATATTAAATGATTTTTTTTCGTTACAATTGGTAATCATCGGCTCTTGGTGTTATATTGAGCGTATAATCCAAAACTTAATGAGTATGTCAGATTTTAGTTATCAAAAACCATTTCCTTTACAAAAAGACCCAACAGTATATAAATTAATTACAAAAGAGCATATTTCTGTAATAAAATTGGATGGGAGAGAAGTACTTAAAGTAGAACCTAAAGCATTGGAACTATTGGCAGAGCAAGCAATGGCGGATACTTCTTTTTATCTGCGTAAGGCTCATTTGAAAAAAGTGGCTAAAATACTTAAAGATCCAGAGGCAACCGATAACGATAGATTTGTGGCATATACGTTATTGCAAAATGCAACCGTAGCAGCGGAAGGACAATTACCGTCTTGTCAAGATACGGGTACGGCAATTGTGATGGGAAAGAAAGGTGAAGATGTGTGGACAGGAGCTAATGATGCTGAAGCTTTATCAAAAGGTATTTATAACACTTATCAAGACAGAAACTTAAGATACTCTCAAGTAGTGCCACTTAATATGTTTGAGGAAAAAAACACAGGCACTAACCTTCCTGCTCAGATAGATTTATATGCTGAACAAGGGGATGAGTATAATTTTTTATTTATGGCAAAAGGTGGTGGTTCTGCCAATAAAACTTATTTATACCAACAAACTAAAGCTTTATTGAATGAGGCAAGCCTTACAAAATTTGTAGAAAGTAAAATCAGAGACTTGGGGACGGCTGCTTGCCCTCCGTATCACTTGGCCTTGGTGATTGGAGGCACATCTGCTGAAGCTAATTTGAAAGCTGTAAAAATGGCTTCTGCGGGATATTATGATGAATTACCGACTGAAGGAAACATGGGTGGGCAGGCTTTTAGAGATTTGGAATGGGAAGAAAAAGTACAAAAGATTTGTCAAAATAGCCAGATAGGAGCACAGTTTGGCGGAAAGTATTTCACCCATGACGTAAAGGTGATTCGTTTACCTCGTCATGCGGCCTCTTGTCCAGTAGGCATTGGTGTGAGTTGCTCTGCGGATAGAAATATAAAAGGAAAGATAACAAAAGAAGGTGTTTTTTTAGAACAATTAGAAGAAAATCCCCGCCAATTTTTACCAGAAAAGGCACCTCATTTAGAGCCTGCTGTTGAGATTGATTTGAACCAACCAATGGAAGATATTTTGAAAACTCTTTCAAAATACCCGATTAAAACAAGGTTAAAATTAAAAGGGACTTTGATTGTAGCGAGAGATGTTGCTCATGCTAAAATTAAAGAAATAATAGATTCGGGTAAACCAATACCTGATTACTTTAAGAATCATCCAATTTATTATGCTGGTCCAGCTAAGACTCCAGAAGGAATGCCTTCAGGGAGCTTTGGTCCAACCACAGCAGGTCGTATGGATTCTTATGTAGAGCCATTTCAAGCCTTACGTGGCTCTATGATTATGCTTGCCAAGGGTAATCGTTCGGCAGTGGTGAGAGAATCTTGTAAGGCACACGGAGGTTTTTATTTAGGCTCTATTGGTGGTCCTGCAGCTATTTTGGCAAAGAAAAACATCAAATCAGTAGAAGTAGTTGACTTTCCTGAATTAGGAATGGAGGCAGTACGTAAAATTGAGATTGTTGATTTTCCCGCTTTTATTATTTGTGATGATAAAGGAAATGATTTCTTTGAAGGATTGTAAAATAGTATTAGGGCGTCAAACGGGCTATTCACTGTATCTTTTCTTTTGAAAAAAAGATGTAACACTCCTACCGTGTTCGTCTCCTGACGAATCCCTGACGCACGTTATTTGCTAAGTTTAAGAAAATAATTATTTTCTCATCTCTTTAAAAAAATCAATCAAGACCTTACCACATTCATCTTCCATTACTCCCCATTTCACTTCTGTTTTGGGGTGTAATATAGAACTGTCATTTAGTCGGTTATAACCTCTTTTTTGATCTCTGGCACCAATTACTATCCTGCCAATTTGTGACCAGTAGGAAGCGCCTGCACACATCAGGCAAGGTTCTAAAGTTACATATAAGGTACAGTCATTTAAGTATTTTGCCCCAATCGCATTAGCCGTAGCTGTCATGGCAATAATTTCGGCATGAGCCGTTACATCATTTAGTAACTCAACTTGATTATAAGCTTTAGCTATGATTTGATTGTTATTTACGATAACAGCACCTACGGGTACTTCCCCTCTTTCGATAGCGTATTCAGCTTCGTTGAGAGCTTTTTTCATAAAATGTTCGTCTGTAAAAAGCATTAATCTACTTCTTCGTAATCTACATATTCACCACCAGAAAACTCAGATTTGTTATTTCCTGTTTTTTTAGTGTAAGACGTTACCTTTGGTTGCTCTCTCTTATTTTGTTGGTGGCTTGAGGGATCTGTTTTCCTTGATAGGGTAGAGAAAAAGTTTCTTCCCACCTTTTTCCAAAGGTAATAAAGTATGAATGCAACGAGTATGTACTTAAATGTCATTATCTACTGAGGTATAAGTTTCTTTCCTTGTATATTTTTTGGAAAAACTCATCTTGCAAGTCATCAATAAAGTAAATAGCCTCACCAGTAGATTTCATTTCAGGTCCGAGTTCCTTATTTACATTAGGAAACTTATTGAATGAGAATACTGGTATTTTGATAGCATAACCTTTTTTGACAGGCTTGATGTCAAAATCTTTCACTTTCATTTCTCCTAGCATTACTTTTGTGGCATAGTTTACATAAGGTACTTGGTAAGCTTTTCCTATAAATGGAACAGTTCTAGAAGCTCTTGGGTTCGCCTCTATGATATAAACTTCTTCTCCTTGTATAGCAAACTGAATATTGATAAGCCCTTTTGTTTTAAGTGCTATAGCTATCCTATTGGTATAATCTTCTATTTTTTTAATGATTTCGTCACTCAAGCTATAAGGAGGAAGTAGTGCATAAGAATCTCCAGAGTGAATCCCAGCAGGTTCTATATGCTCCATTATGCCTAATATATGAACATCTGTACCATCACAAATAGCGTCAGACTCAGCTTCTATCGCCCCTTCTAAAAACCTGTCTAGTAACACGTTGTTACCTGGTATCTCCTTTAAGATATTGATAACATGTTCTTCTAATTCTTTTTCGTTAAGGACGATTTTCATTCCCTGACCACCTAATACATAAGAAGGTCTTACAAGCATAGGGAAGCCAATATCTCCACAAATCTTTAGTGCATCATCAGCATCTTCTATTGCACCGTATGGAGGGTAAGGAATTTTTAATTCTTTTAATAAATCTGAGAATCTCTCACGGTCTTCTGCAATGTCTAATGCTTCAAAACTAGTCCCAATTATCTTAATTCCGTATTTCTCTAGTTTTTCCGCTAGCTTTAAGGCCGTTTGCCCACCAAGTTGAACGATAACACCCTCAGGTTTTTCAGCTAAAATTATATCATAAATATGCTCCCAAAATACAGGTTCAAAATATAATTTATCCGCTGTATCAAAATCGGTAGAAACTGTTTCTGGGTTACAATTAATCATGATAGTTTCATAACCACATTCTTTTGCAGCAAGCACACCATGTACACAAGAATAGTCAAACTCTATCCCTTGTCCGATTCTGTTAGGTCCAGAACCTAATACAACTATTTTTTTCTTTTTAGAAGGAATAGATTCATTCTCTCCGTCAAATGAAGAGTAGTAATAAGGCGTTTGAGCTTCAAATTCAGCAGCACAAGTGTCTACCATTTTGTAGCAACGCTTAACACCCATTTCGTGTCTTTTTTCAAAAACAGCACTTTCTAGGCAACGCACTAAATGTGCAACTTGTCTATCTGCAAATCCTTTTTGTTTAGCTTCAGTCAATAACTCTTTTGGTAAGTTGTCAATTGTATACTTCTCTATTTCACGCTCTACGTTCAGTAAGTCTTCTATTTGTGATAAGAACCAAGGGTCTATTTTGGTTAATTTCTGAATCGTGCTTTTAGCAATCCCTAGAGCCATCGCATCATGAATGTGGAATAATCTCCCATCACTAGGGTGTTCTAAACTATACAGTATCTCTTCTTGATTTCTTAATTCTTTTCCATCAGCACCTAACCCATTACGGTTAATTTCTAATGACTGACAAGCTTTTTGTAATGCTTCTTGAAAATTTCGACCAATCCCCATCACCTCACCTACTGACTTCATTTGTAAGCCAAGACTTGTGTCTGCACCTTTGAATTTAGCAAAATTCCAACGAGGAATTTTTACTATAACATAATCCAAAGCAGGCTCAAATAAAGCTGAGGTAGTTTTTGTGATTTGATTTTTGAGTTCGTCTAAGTTATAACCAATCGCTAGTTTTGAAGCTATTTTGGCAATTGGGTAACCCGTTGCTTTAGATGCCAACGCAGACGAACGAGAAACACGAGGGTTAATCTCAATACCAATAATCTCTTTATTGTCAGGGCTTACAGAAAACTGTACATTACAGCCTCCAGCAAATGTTCCAATAGAGTTCATCATTTTTATTGCTAAATCACGCAATCTTTGAAAAGTAGTATCGGGTAAAGTCATAGCAGGGGCAACAGTAATAGAGTCACCTGTATGAATCCCCATAGGATCAAAGTTCTCAATAGAACAGATGATAACAACATTACCTATACTATCTCTTAATAATTCAAGTTCATATTCTTTCCAGCCTAAAATACTTTGCTCTATTAATACTTCACTAATAGGAGAAGCGTGAAGTCCTGCGTTAAGTGCCTTGTCAAATTCTTCTTGATTATGAACAAATCCACCTCCATATCCACCTAGTGTAAATGATGGACGTATAACCAATGGGTACCCGATTTCTTGAGCAATACGTTTTCCTTCTAAAAATGAGTTGGCAGTTTCACCTCGGCATACACCTACACCAATTTCAATCATTTTTTGGCGAAATTGTTCCCTGTCTTCGGTGAGATTGATGGCAGCTACATCAACCCCTACCATTTTCACATTAAACTTATCCCATACCCCATCTTCGTCACAGTTGATGGCTAAATTAAGAGCTGTTTGTCCACCCATTGTAGGAAGTACCGTGTCTATGTCAGGGTTTTCTTCAAGGATTTGAATGATTGACTTCTTTTCTAAAGGCAACAAATAAATATTATCTGCTGTTACTTTATCAGTCATGATTGTAGCAGGATTTGAGTTGATAAGTGTTACCTTAATCCCCTCTTCCCTTAGCGATCTAGCTGCTTGAGATCCTGAGTAATCAAACTCACAAGCTTGCCCAATAACAATGGGACCACTACCAATAATTAAAACCGATTTTATACTATTATCCTTAGGCATTATATAGTTTTTGTTTTCTTACGCTCAAATTGGAGCAAAGATAATGCAATGCAATTATATATCACAGTAAAAATCATTTAAAGGTTTCCACATTGCGTAAAAAATGAAAAAATGTAGTGTCCTACAAATAAAAAAGTCTTAAACATCATCTATTTAAGACTTCTAGTAGTAATAAAAAGGATTAGGCTTGTTTTTTGTTTTTAGGACTTGTTTTTTTCTTTGCAGTAGTTTTTTTAGAACTTGCAGTCTTCTTTTCTTTTGGTTTTTCTTCCTTAGCAGGGGTGTCAAATAATTGAGGATAATATTTGATTAATACACCATACCAGTTAATGATTTTTTTAACATCTGAAGGGTATACACGTTCTTCATCAAAGCTAGGTGCTACTTCCTCCAAAAAAGCATATAGTTCACTAGAACTAGCTTTAGAGTCAATAGGCAATACCTCTTTTCCGTATTTTTTGTATAAACTCACCAACACATCTTCAAGCATAATAGTGCCTTCTGAAGTAGTTGTATAAATGGAGATTTCTTTAAGAATTGATACACGACTTTGTGCATTTGCTACACTTTTTTTGTTTGTACCATCTAATGCTTCCAAAATCACCCCTGATCGTGTAGGTTTGATTATTTTAAAAAGTCCACCTTTACCAGAGATTGAAGCGATTTGTTGTAAGTCTTTCATGTTGTTTATTTACTGCGTTACTTATTTTTTAGTTTAAAATTTTCTCAATATACTGTAATACATCTATTGTGCCAAATTTTGTTTCAGAAGAGGTAGTGAATAATTCAGGGAGTTCTTCCCATGTTTTGAGTAGGTGTTGCTTATGCATCCTTAATTGTGTTTGGATTTTATTGTTTGATATTTTATCACTCTTCGTAAAAATGATTGCAAAAGGGATTTCGTTTTCTCCTATCCAATCCAAAAACTCAACATCTTTTTTTTGAGGAGGCAATCTAAGGTCGATCAATACAAAAAGGCAATATAAACTTTCTCGTTCTAAGAGGTATCTAGTTATGTTCTTTTCCCACTCTGCTTTTTTTGTTTTAGAGACACTAGCCCATCCATAACCAGGTAAATCTACTAAATACCATTTCTCATTGACAAGGAAATGGTTGATTAGTTGAGTTTTACCAGGAGTAGAAGAAGTTTTTGCTAAACCTTTTCTATTACAAATAGCATTGATTAAAGAAGATTTCCCTACGTTAGACCTACCGATAAAAGCTATTTCGGGCATTGTACTTGTCGGACACTGCTGTATATTTTGGCTACTTTTCTCAAAGCTAACGGATTGTATGGTATTTTTCTTTTTCATAATTGAATTACAAAACAAAACATTTCATTTTCATAAACGAAGTTAATAGCTGCTTTTTTTTTGAGTAGAATGGAATAAAATTGATGATAAAGTATTATTTTTATAGAATTGTGGATAAATTGGGTTTTGGTGTAGAACTGTAGATGAAGATTGTGAAAAAATATATAGTATTAATTTTCGTACTGTTTTGGGGAGTATCACACGCCCAAACAGATAAACTCTTAGTGGAGTTAGGCATAGAGATGTTTGATTTTGGTGATTACGAGGATGCTTTAGAGGTTTTTGAGCAAGCACTAGAGCACAATGAAAACAATGTAAAGGCATATTTCTATTTAGGTAAATGTTACCTGCAAACAACTGACCGTAAAGGTTTAGCTATAGAATCACTAAAAAAAGCATACGATTTAGACCCAGAAATATCAAATAAAATTTTCTTTTTGATAGGAGAAGCTTATCGTTATCAATATCAATTTGATGAAGCAATCAATTTTTACATCCTTTTTAAAGATGAGCTTGAAACCAATAGAAGATTGTTTTTAGGTGAAAATGTAGCAGGATTACTAAAAAAGACGGACAGAAAAATTGAAGAATGTGAAAACGCAAAGAAATTCGTCAATAACCCCAAGCCAATTAACCTTACTCAGTTAGGGTCTAGCATCAATACAGAATACGAAGAGTACGCCCCTACTTTGTCGGTAGATGGAAATACGTTAATATTTACTTCTCGCCGAAGTGGTTCTACAGGAAGCCTTAAGGATGTGGACAATAAATACTATGAAGATATCTGGATGTCTAAAAAGGTAAATGGGGAATGGACGACTGCCATTAATATGGGAGAGGCGATTAATACAGATTTTCATGAGTCCAATACAGTGATCTCACCAGATAACACACAACTTTTCATTTATCGTTCGGATAATAATGGTGATATTTATTATGCAGAAAAAAAAGGAGATGACTGGGACAAACCTAAGCCTTTTAAGATGATAAATACAGAGGCATATGAAGCCAGTGCATTTATATCTTCAGATGGACAACATTTATTTTATACTAGTGGTAAAGAAGGTGGTAATGGCGGTTTAGACATTTATCACAGTAAACTAGGGCCTAAAGGAAAGTGGCTTACCGCAGAAAACTTAGGGGATAAAATCAATACTGAATATGATGAGGATGGACCTTCTTACGATGTGAATACAAATACATTGTACTTTAGCTCTAAAGGGCATAATAGTATGGGAGGCTTTGATGTGTACTATATAGAGTATGATGATGAAACTGAAGAATGGAGAGATCCTGTCAATTTAGGTTATCCAGTAAACTCTCCAGAGGATGATTTACACTTTGTAATCTCTGCGGATGGGGAAGTAGCGTATTATGCAACTACTCGTAAAGACAGCCATGGAGAGCATGATATATATCTTGTAGATCCAGCTCATATTATTAAAGGAGACTCTGTGTATACAGTGCTGGACACTACTCAAGCAAGAGAAATAGATACTACAGAAGTAGTAATTGAAAACCCAGTAGGAGATCAATCATACTTTTTGGAGGTAATGGTTCAGAATGAAGCCGCAGAACTCTTACC
Organism: uncultured Cytophagales bacterium; assembly: GCA_964511645.1. Lineage (GTDB taxonomy): Bacteria > Bacteroidota > Bacteroidia > Cytophagales > JAAEPT01 > CAZEGV01. Next base: position 23,240 of record CAZEGV010000023.1, on the reverse strand, counting down.
TACCAAAATTAAAGTGACAGACTTGTCTAACAATACGACCCTTAATCAACAAGAGATTGAAGGATTGTATCAAACAGAATTCAGAAATACAGAAGCGAAGAATTACGTGCTGACTATAGAGTCTGATGGGTATTTGTATCAAACAATGAAACTTGAGATCCCAGCGATGGCTGATGAAGAGTTTACTTTAAAAAAAATAGTAGTATTGAAAGCTCCTAAAGTGAAAAAAGTAAACATCCTGCGTAATGTGTACTTTGCATTTGATAAGCACACGATTAGTCACAAATCTATTCAGGAGTTAAATTTATTATTGAAATTCATGAATGACAGTCCAAGTGCTGTCATTGAGTTAGCTGGTCATACTTGCTTTATAGGCTCACCTAGCTATAACGATAGGTTGTCACAACAGAGGGCATTGGCTGTTCGTAATTATTTGATAAAGAAAGGTGTAGATGGATCTAGAATTATCGCAAAAGGATATGGAGAAAGTAGACCTTTGGCTTCTAATGATGATGAAGAGGAAGGAAGAGAGATAAATAGACGTACAGAATTTATTATTTTGTCGAAATAATTCAAAAAAGTACTTTTTTAAATAAATCTATAATATTTTTGTGAGGATTCAGTTATACTCTCAGCTACCACAAGGTCGGGAGTTCATTAGATATTGATTAATTATGGCTTCTAAAACAGTATTACCTTACAAAGATAGCGAGGAAAGTAAAAAAGAGCAGGTTGCTAGTATGTTTGATAAAATTTCTTCTAAATATGATTTACTAAATCATGTACTGAGTATGGGAATAGATATCCTTTGGAGAAAAAAAGCAGTTAAACTCTTAAAAAAACATTCTCCTAAACAAATACTAGATGTAGCAACAGGTACAGGAGATTTTGCGATAGAAGCAATGTCGCTTAATCCAGACCATATAGAAGGTATTGATATTTCGAAAGGAATGCTGGAGGTGGGTAAAAAGAAAGTCTTAAAATTGGGTTTACAGGATAAAATTAACTTACAGTATGGTGATTCAGAAGATATGCCTTACGAAAATGAATCGTTTGATGCAATCATAGTAGGTTTTGGAGTGCGTAATTTTGCCCATTTAGAAAAAGGCTTACAAGAGTTTTATAGAGTATTAAAAAAAGACGGAGTAGTGGTAGTCTTAGAGTTTTCAAAGCCTACAATATTTCCGTTTAAACAATTGTATACGTTTTATTTTAAATACATTTTACCAAAAGTAGGTAAGTTGATATCTAAAGATAATTCGGCATATACATATCTGCCAGAATCTGTAAATGCTTTTCCTAATGGGGATGCCTTTTTAGAGATTTTACAAAAATTAAAATTTAAAAACACAAAATGCAAACAATTGACACTGGGTATCAGCTCAATCTATATTGGAGAAAAATAATACTTTGTGTATTGTTGATGTTTGCCTACGGTGTTGCATCAGCTCAAACTACGCATAAAACGCCAGTAGGAATCAATTTACCGTCTTACGATAATCGTTTTGTGCATTATGGTTTTCAATTAGGCTTGACTCATTCAGGTTATAGATTACGCCATTCTGAGAGATTTTTAAATCAGACCATAGTTAAAAGTGTATTTCCTTCATTTTCTACGGGGTTTACAATTGGTTTTTTGTTTAACTTTAGAGTAAGTGAATTATCGGATTTACGTTTTGCACCTTATGTCGGTTTTTATGAGCGGAAAATAAATTTTGTTTACCAAGATGTGAATAAAAAACCCGTTACAGCAATATTTGAGTCGTCTACAATAGAATTGCCTTTGCTGTATAAATTCAAGAGTGCTCGACGCCGTAATACTCGGATGTATATGCTTGCAGGTGTAAAAACTAGTATTTCTGTTGGGGCTAAGCGAAAATTAAAAGAAGCACTTAATATACAGACCAAACCTCTCGGTTTTTCTTTAGAATATGGTTTGGGTTTAGATATTTACTATCCTTTATTTAAGCTAGCGCCAGAGCTTCGGTTTTCTTATGGCTTAAGTAATTTATTTGTTGAAGACAAAAAAAATCAATTAACATATAATAGCATTGATAAAATTTCAACCTATTCGGTGTCTTTAACTATATTTTTCGAGTAGAATCAAGACCGTCTCAAAACTCTCACAATCACTTTTTTTATATTAGGCAGTTTTCATCCCAAATGAATTAATATTTGTGTGATTTATCAAGACTATTTGGGCGTTTCCACATTCGCCAAAAGGACGGCTCATGCGGTCGGGTTTTTTGTTCTCAATCTTTTTTATTTTTATGATTCTGTCATCCTAAGCTCATCGAAGTACAAAAATCATAAAAACAAAAAAGGATTTCCACGTCAACCCCTAACGCAAGAAAAGTTAAAACTTCTCTTTTTTTCTCTTCATCAAATTATGAGAAGGTTTTTCATCAACTCTTTATAACCAACACAATACAAGTACCCACATCTTCTTGACTAATGTCCAAGTCTTCAATGCTAAGCGTATATCTTGTTTTATACAGTTTATTGATGAGTTTAACTCTCTCTTGGGTGTTTTTGAGTCCTTGAGAATCTTTTTGCTGGTTAGCTGTTTTTAGTTCCAACGACTTCTGCCTACCTACTCCATTGTCTTTTATCTCTACCAAAATGCTACCATTATCTTGCCGAGAGAGTTTCACATTCAACATTCCAAACTCTTTTTTATAACGTAAGCCATGCCAAACAGCATTTTCTATAAATGGTTGGATAAGCATTGGTGGGATTTGAGTGTTCTCTAAATTGATGATTGAATCTATTTCTAAAGTATAATCAAACTTATCTCTAAAGCGATAATGCTCAAGCTTAAGATACAGAGTAATCAGCTCCATTTCCTCTTGTAAGGAAATAAATTCTTCCTTAGAGTTATTGAGTACCATCCGCATAAGACGAGAGAATTCAGCCAAAAATTTATTAGCACTTCGTTCATCATTTTTAGAAATAAAGCTATTAACCGAGTTAAGTGCGTTAAAAATAAAATGAGGATTCATTTGGCTACGTAAAGATTTGAGTGCCAACATTTGATTTGCTTTATGTTTAGCAGAAGCACTACGGTAAATCAAAATAGATGCAATCAACACAAGAATCAATAAGGTAAGCAAAGAATAGATGATCCATCCCTGTCTCCTATTCTGCTCTTTTAATAATTCTTCCTCTGTTTCATAAATCTCATAGTCCTTACTGATAAAATCAAAGTTTTTTTGTCTTTTGACAATATCTTCCCTTGTTTTTGTTTTTTGTTTTTTTTGTTCTAAGTCAACATCTTTACTCCAAATATACTTTTTATACTCCTCTAAAGCTTTTTTTGTTTCTCCTTTTTTATTTAACGCCTCTGATAATACTTTATGTGCCTCTGCTTTTTTTCCTTCTAATTTATTTGCTTCCGCTAACACAATATTTTTCTTTAACTCTACTATTGCTTTATCTACCTCACCGTTATACAAATATGTTTCGGCTACTTTTTGATTTTGATTAATTCTATATTCTGGGGCTTGATTTGTATTCATCCTTTTACGAACAGCAATACTCTTTTCTATTCTTCCTTCTTTTTCGTATTGGTTTGCTACTTCTTCTTTAGCTTCCTGAACTGCCTCGTTTTGATAATCCCCATCATAAAAATTATTCTTACTACTAATTTCTACATCTTCAAGTAATTCTTCTGCCTCTTCTGTTTTTTGCTGATTGGCATATATCTTTGCCAAATTTGCCTTAGCAATACTTATGTTTTGTTTTTTTTTGAGATTTTTGGCTACAGCCAAAGCTTTTGTATAATGTATCTCTGCCGCTGTATAATTATATTGTTTATAATACAAATCTCCTAAGCCTGTTTGCACTCGAAATTGTTCTGCCTGACTTGATGTCTTTTTTTGGTACAACAAATAATGTTCTAAAGCATCTTTGTAATGTTTGTATTTTTGCTCACACTCTGCCAACTGAAAAAGTACTTCCTTATCCTCTTTTTTGTTAACCTTGGGATATAATGCCAAAGCCAAAGAATAATTTTGAATGGCTATCTCCCATTGTTTGACATCTCTATTGATATCACCTAATAGGTGGTAACACTTTGCTTCATAGTCTTTTCTTTTTTGTTTTTTGGCAGCTATCACAGCCCCTTCTATATAAGTAATGGCTTTTTGAGGGTTAGTGACTTTTACTGCTCTTGCCTTCTGAAGTAAAGCGGGTACATCTATAGTAGATAAAGACTTACTTTTAAAGTAACCACTTGACTTATTATTCTGCCCCAATCCTAGCTGAATAGCCAAACTTAGTATTAATCCGATATATAGTAGCCTTATTTTCATTGTCTACGGTAAACATAAAGAACTATTTTGAATAAAAAAAATGTGTTTTTAAGTGAAGGAAGCTATACTGAGTACTCTGTTCCTGTTTACTAAGTCAAGCTATGCTTTTACTAAGTGAAAGTGCTCACTTACTTATTCTAAGTATTTTAAAAATTATTTTCATTCTACTTTAGCAGTGTACTAAAAAAAAGAAACTATTATGAAATCATTTAGAAAAAAAATTATCTCAGCTACTTTACTTATTAGCATGATTGGCAATACGGCTATTGCTTGCCAACAAGTAGAGGCTAATACTTCTCATCAACAAAGCCAAACTACAACACAAGCTAAGCAAAGTATCAAAATTGCTTTACTGCTGGACACAAGTAATAGTATGGATGGACTTATAGACCAAGCAAAATCTCAGCTTTGGACGATTGTGAATGAGTTGGCAACTTCCAAATGTAATGACGACTCTAAACCTGCGCTCCAAATTGCTTTGTATGAATATGGAAATGATAGGCTTCCTGCATCCGAAGGGCATATCAGACAGGTTTGTACACTAACTGATGATTTGGATTTAATTTCTGAAAAATTATTCTCATTAAAAACTAATGGTGGAAATGAATACTGCGGACAAGTGATAGAAACTTCGCTTAACCAACTAGAGTGGGGAACAAATGAAGCAGATGTAAAGATGATTTTCATTGCTGGAAATGAGCCTTTTACTCAAGGAAATTTTTTTTATAAAACTGCTTGTGAGCATGCTAATAAAAATGGTGTAACAGTAAATACGATTTTTTGTGGGGATTTTCAACAAGGTGTCAATTCTAGCTGGAAGGATGGTGCAGATATCACAAAAGGGACTTATATGAGTATTCAGCAAAATAGACAAACTGTATTTATTGAATCTCCTTATGATGATAAGATAGATTCACTTAATACTAGTCTAAATGGTACTTACATTCCTTATGGGAATTTGGGTAGGATGAAAAAAGAAAATCAAATCAGGCAAGATGCTAATGCAGCAACCTATAGCAAAGCAAACAAGGTAAAAAGAAGTGTATCCAAAAGTTCGGGGTTTTATCGAAACAAAAAATGGGATTTGGTAGACCTTGCTGAAGGAGATAATGAAGCAGTAGAAGAAATGGAAGAAAAATCTTTGCCTGAGGTAATGAAAAACATGAGTACGGAAAAAAGGAAAGTGTATGTCGCAGAAAAAAGTACTGAAAGAAAACGCATCCAGACAGAGATACAAACTCTTAACACAAAGCGTAGAATATACGTAGCTGAGAAAAGAAAAAACACCAATCAAGAAAATTCACTTGATAAGGTTATGATAGATGCTGTTAAAATACAAGCAAATAAAAAAGGTTTGAAATTTCAGTAGGGATAATCGCCGAAGGCGTTTATGGCTTAGGGATAGAAGTGGAAATCCTTTCCGATTTTTCATCGGAAAGATTGAGAACGGATAGCCCGACCAAGGTTTTGAAGTTCACAGAACAAAGTGATGTGTACCCAAAACCTTGGAAAGCTCCTAATATTAATCATAATTCAAATATATATACAATGAAAAAAATAGCAATTTCATCACTCGTAATGCTCGTCACTCAGACAATATTTGGGCAAATATCTGGCAATGTCAATTATCATCAAAAATTCACTTATCCAACCACAAAGGTTAGCGTAAGATATCCAAACAAGGATTTGTTTACGAGTGTGCGGGGGATGACAAATGTAAAGGCCGATATTTATACCGCTATTTTTAGCGTGACCCAAGTAGGGAAAACTACGGAGGAAGTTAATGCACTGATTGATACTAGAATAGAGCAAGCTACTGCTAATTTTAAAGATAAAGAGAGGGTAGAGATTTATGTGGATATGATTTCGTTTGTGCCTGCTTATGCTTTTCACTTGGAGAAAAGACTGTTTAGCAAGCGAAATTATAATGAAATCCCAACTGGGTTTGAATTAAAAAAGAATATCCATATCAAGTATAAAAATCCTATAATGTTAAATAAGATTATTTCTTCTTTTGCCAAAGCTGAAATCTATGATTTGGTACGTGTTGATTATTATTCGACAAAACTGGAAAGTGTCAAAAAAGAGCTTAGAGAAAAGGCGAAATTAGTGTTGAAAGACAAACTAAAACACTACGAACAAATAATGTTTATAAATTTTGATACGCTAGAAATTCAACTATCCGATGCTTATAAAATTGAGTACCCGATTGAGAATTATCAGTCGTATACTGCTTATAATTCTTCTTCTTTGAATTTAAGAAAGAGGGCTAACGATATAAGCAAAGCTAATAAATCAAAAACATTGTATTATCAGCCTATTATGAATAAGGATTTTGATTTTGTACAAAACCCTGTGGTATTAGAGCCTGTAATACAGGTGATGTATGAAATGAAGGTAACTATAAAAAAGCAGACGCCAACTGAGAAAGAGTATATTTTGATTAGCCCTAATGGTGAACTTAAACAACTAAACATTAAATAACCCATGAAAAAATTAAATATAATCACGACGTTATTTCTTTTATTTACTGTTGTTACTTCCTATGGACAAGAGATTTTTCAAAAATCTTACATAGAAGTAACTGGCGCATCTAAACGAGAAATAATCCCCGATGAAATTTATATTGCTATTACAATTAGAGAGAGGTATGATGGTAAAAAGAAAATCACGATAGAGCAACAAGAAAAGAATTTTCGGGATGCATTAAAAATAATCAACATCCCATTAAATAACTTTGTATTATCAGATGCCAATTCTGATTATATAAGAATAAGGTGGAGAAAACAAGGTGTGATTGTTAACAACGACTATGTACTAAAAGTAAATGATGCTTCGAGTGTTAAAAAAGTTTTTAAAAAATTAGACCAACTCAAAATCCTAGGTGCATACATCTCAAAAGTTGATCACTCTAACATTGTAACATATAGAAAAGAGGTGCGAATTGAAGCGATTAAAGCAGCAAAAGAAAAAGCTGATTATTTATTATCTGCTATTGACGAACAAACAGGTAAGCCATTAAAAATTCATGAGGAAGTCGCTTTCAAAAATAATAAATTCTTGACTAATCAGGTAAATAATAAATTCAATTATTCATTTACTGAACTAGAAGAGGTGAATGAAGCTATTCAGTTTCAGAAAATCAAATTGCAATCTTCTATATATGTTAAATTTGAAATTAAATAAATCATGAAATATTTACTCATCATCATTGTGTCTTTTGGGTTTTTGGCCTGTAGTCAGGTAGAAAAAAGTAATAAATTAATTAATAAGTCTATCATTCTCAAAATAACTGGAGAAGCCAAAGTACAGCCTAACGAAGCTTTTGTAAACGTATACCTCAAGTGTATTAACAAAAATATAGCAAAGTCAAAAACTTGCCTAATTAAACAATCAGAAGAACTTAAAAAATTGTTTAAATCGTATAAAATCAAACAAGAAGACATCGTTACTAATAACATCGCACAATCTAAGGAATACCGTTGGCATAAAAACACCTATAAATTTGATGGCTATAAGTCAGCTACATCTATGAGTATCCACATCAAAAACTTAACTGTTTTAGAGCAATTATACACCAAGCTACTCATCAATAAACAAATCGAAATAGGAAACCTCTCTTTTACACACAGTAATTTAGATAGTTTAAACAATGCCGCTTATCTCAATGCCTTGGACAAAGCAAATATCATCGCTGATAAGTTATTAAAATCTACCCAAGCAACAAAAAAAGAAGTAATTAGTATCAAAAACATAAATATCGCTTCTACACCCCCTATTTATGATCAAAACAAGTTACTTGAAACAGAAAACAACATAGATAAAGCTAAAGAGGTCAAAGAAAAAACAGTAAGTATATATAACGGCACCATGCAGGCGCAAGAATCATTAATTATAGAGTATCACATTAACTAAATCAATAAAACCATGAAAACAATATCAAAATCATTATTGCAAAAAACCACCTTAGGATTCGTAGCACTATTTATACTATTATTTGGCTTTAGGTTATGGTATGGCTATACAAAACCAATACAAGCAGAGTTTCAACAACCCACTTGGACTGTTGGTGAATTTGTGAGTATTCGCAAAAATTACGCTACCAAGCAATACAAAAACATCAATACTCATCTTGTGCAAGTAGATCAAAAATATGAGAAAATAGCTCAAATCACTAGCCAATCCACCGTGTTTAAACAAGATGAAAACCAAGTTAGACGTTATATTAAGTCTACTCAATCACTGATTCAGTTTGAACAAAAAAATGGAAATAATGGAAACCGCCAATTAACGTTAACAATTGGTGTGCCACCTAATCACTTTGACCAACTTTATAAAAACCTAAGTAAAATAGGGAATGTACAAGCCAAGCAAATCACTAAAAAGGATAAAACCAATGAATACCGAGAGCTAAATGCCAAAAAAGCTTCTCTTGAAAAATTACGAAACTCGCTTGTAGCTCTAAAAAATAAAGGGGGGAAAATAAAGGAGTACATCCAGCTTGAAAATAGGATTCTTGAAACCGAAGAACAACTACAAAACATAGGAGTCAATCTAGGAGATTTTGATAGCGAAAATGAATTTTGTACAGTTAATTTCTCTATTTCAGAAATAGCAATAAGACATATCGGATTGGCTCAACGCACAAAAATAGCCCTAGAGTGGACTGCCAAAACCTTCTTTCGCATTACAATGAGTTTCTTATTTGTAATAGGAATTGTTTATTTAATACTAAAGATTATTAAAAAAGTAAAATAAAAAAAGCCTAAGAATATAAAATTCTTAGGCTTTAAACTTCAATACTATCTAGCTAATTACTTCGTGAAAAAGTTCACAAGACCAATAACCCAAGCAACAAACAAAGTAATTCCGAATGTAATTATACCCAAAAGAGAAAGAATTAAAATCAATTTAAATGGCTTTTCGTTACCATATTGTAAATAATACCAAAGAGCTACAAAGAACCCAAGAAATACCGTCGCTAATAATAATATCAACCATTTAACATCCAACTCATTGCTTTTTAGCTCTGATTTCAATTCTTTAATTTCACTTTTAACCTGCTTTTTAAATGCTTTTTTCTCAGCCTTAGTCATTTCAGCATTCGCCTGATTTCCTTTTATTGAGGCAATACGTTGCTCAATAGATGGAGACTGAGGAAGTTGAGCTAACTCTTTAAGTTCAGCACTTGCAGCTACGTGTTGCTGAATTGCCACCACAACAGATGGAGCTGATGATTTTGATTTTCCACTTTTTGATGCAAAACTCACTGTAGTGATAGAAACTGCTAATACAAACGATAATACCTTTTTCATAATTATTTATTCTGTCATAATACAACTTTAAACCCATTCTTTTTAAAAACCAAATAAAAAACATCTTGTTTTCTTACTAATTGAATGAAAAACAGCCCTTAAAGCTTCCTAAGTAATTTAGGAGTTTTTCCTATTTGATCTAAAAACATTTTTAACCAAAGTAAACTAAGCAACGGAAACACTATAAAGCTCAATTTATTATAAGACCATGCAGACTCAAAATCTAAATGAATTAAGTGCATAATAGCTCTAGTCATTCCAGTTGAATAAACATATTCTCCAACACCGAACAAAACAAAAAGGCTTAAACTTTGACCTTGATCAAAAAAATCTTTCGGAAGAATAATCAAAATTATAGGCACAAAAATAAGAAGAGTTGTAAATACAACTCTTCTTATTTTAATTATTTTATCTCTCCTATTAGTCACTAATTAAAGTTTTTCGGAGTAATCACCATCCATTGGTTTTAAATTACCCATTATAATTCTAATTAAGTCAATCAATGCCCAGATACCACATCCACCTAATGTAAGTAACTGAATTACTCCTATAAGAGTATATCCAAGATAGAATCTATGAATACCGAGAGATCCTACCAAAAGGACTAAAATTAATGCAATAAGTTGTGTTTTTCCAGAAGAAGCATTTTTTGCTTCTTTTTTGAGTGATTTCACTTCTTTTTTCAATGCCTTTTTATCTAATTTAGATAAGTCTTTCAAATTTGACACATTAACATTTTGCAACACTTTTTCTTCTAAAGAAGGCAATTGATTTAACTCACCCTTAACAGAGCTAGCTGCCACATGTTGCTCAACCGTTACAACAGCCGCTGGAGCTGATGATTTTGATTTTCCACTTTTTGATGCAAAACTCACTGCAGTGATAGAAACTGCTAATACAAACGATAATACCTTTTTCATAATTATTTGTTTTAATTAGTTATAATACAATTTTAGCTCCATTCTTTTTAAAAACCAAATAAACTTCATAAAAAACTATTCATTTCTTCCAACTCTTCCCTTAACTTCTTAGTCAAACCCTTCACAACTAAATCATAAGAATGATCCACCCATTCTTTTATCTGCCCATCACTCAATCTTCCCATCATACTTACCGAATTCCAATGTTTTTTATTCATATGATAACCTGGAGTTACTTCATCATATTGCTCTCTCAACTCTATTGCCAATTCTGGATTACATTTTAAGTTAATCGAATCAAACGTATCAACCCCTGTCAAAGCAAACATCTTTCCCATCACCTTAAACACCAGCGTATTGTTATCAAACGGCAACTCTTCCGTCACACCAAGTTTAGCTATACAGTGCATTCTAAATGCTTCTATGTTCATATCTTTTTTGCATTTGGACGCAATTCACGAATTACTTTAATCCGCTTTCTCTCAATCATCTCTTGCTCTAAAAATCGCTCAATAGCCTTCACATCGTACTTTTCCAAAACAACTGTGCTATCTCGCTTCAAGTACTGCTCGTAAACAACGCTATCCAATAAATAATAATGAACCGTATCTATATTAAAAACAATATTTAAAGTCAAATCATCCACCTGAGATAAACTATCAGGAATAGTAACCAAGCCATGATGACAAGCACTACACGACTTTCGAAACACGACTTCTCCATGAGCCTCAATCACCACCTCATGCTTATACAGCGAGTCATTCACAATATGAGATTTCTCCTCTACTCCTCTAGCAAAAAGTGCCATTTTGTACAAAGCCCCACTATCTGTATAATAATAGCTCAAGCCATTCTTAAGCCCATTTTTATAAAAAACAGACTCCTTTTTATGCCCATTCTTATAATACGAAACCATCACACCATCCCTTTCTCCCATATGGTATCGGGTTTTTGATTTTTTCTTATGATTCGAATAATAAGTGTAATAAACCCCGTTAGTCGGTACATTAGCTCTGCTAGGCAAAATCGCATAAGGTAAAACCCCACTATTCATGTAAACATAAAACAATCCAGAAAGCAGTAATACAAGCCCAATTAGGATAAAAAATAAATGCTTTGTTTTTTTTCTTTCCATCAAAGCATAAGTTAAGCTAAAACTATAAAATAAAAAAACTGGGGCTTTCTATTCGGCGAGAAATATAACCACAAATTAGCCAAAACTCTTGTATCGCCTCACAGTCGGGCTTTACGCTGTATCTTTTTTTGTCCTATATTTCGACAAGCTCAATATGATACAAAAAAAGGATGCCGCTTCAATCCCTAAGCCACCCACAACCTATCCCAACTCTTTACAGAAAAACATTTCATATCTCCACAAAGAGTTGTAAATTTCGGAAGAATAACAAAACCAAAAAAATGTTCATATACAACGTTACATTTAATTTAGAAAAAGACCTCCTTAAAGACTGGAACAGTTGGGTACGACAACGCTATATTCCTTACGCAATGGAGTCAAAATGCTTCACCAAATCCCAGTTGATGAAAATCCACACCGACCATGACCAAGAAACACTTACCTTCTGTTGTCAATTATCATCTGATACCCCAGAAGGGATTCATGTCTTTTGTTCACACAAAGAAGAACTCATCATTTCAGAAATGTTTAATAAATTCGGAGAAAAATGTTTAATATTCCCTACAGTATTAGAGTTTTTGGATTAATCGTTATTCTTTTTTTTTTCGCTTGCCAAAATAACAGTCAAGCCAAACAAAAAGCACCAAAAACACAGCAACCAGAAGACTTTGCACTCTTCAACTTGTTTATGGATGTACACTTTAATGCACACTCAAGCATTCCAGACAGCTTTTCACTCACAAAGTACAACGAGCAATTTTATAAATGGTCTTACACCAATAAGAGTCGTATAAAAATGGAAGTCAATGAAACCCCTGATTCAAAAGAAAAAGTTTTCATTGACCAATACGAGCAGATACATTTTATTTTTGCGGTACTTCCATCAGCCAATGCCTCCCTCCCCACTCAGCTCGATAGCCTTAATATTGAAGTCTGGTCTAACCGTACTTCTTTAGACTCCCTACTGATAGACTGGGACAATACTACTTACCAAAATCAACAACTAAACGGCTACTGGAAACTCAACAACACAATCCTTGGTGGCATAATTAAAGGCAAAGTTTTTGACACAAAAGAAACAAAAAAACTACTCGTTTATTACCTCATCAAAAGTAAAGCTTATGACAAAACTAAGCTCATAACTCTAGGCAATAAAATTTTGAATAAAATTGAATTTTATACTGACTAAAAAAAACGTATATTCACCGTTTATACGAAATTTTCATACTATGGCGAAAACATCTAAAATTCTCGAAGCACTAAAATACCACGAAGAGGGGCAACCAGGAAAGATAGAAGTTCTACCAACCAAACCACTCGCAAGCCAACGTGACTTAGGATTAGCATACTCACCAGGTGTAGCAGAACCTTGTTTAGCAATTGTCGATAACCCCGAAGACGTTTACCGTTATACCGCCAAAGGAAACTTAGTAGCCGTAATCACAAATGGTACTGCCGTATTGGGGTTAGGGAATATTGGAGCAAGTGCCTCTAAGCCTGTCATGGAAGGAAAAGGTGTTTTATTTAAAAAATTTGCTGGAATTGATGTTTTTGATATTGAAATAGATGAAGAAGACCCAGACAAATTTATTCAAATCGTAAAATCATTAGAGCCTACCTTTGGTGGAATCAACCTAGAGGACATCAAAGCTCCCGAAAGTTTCAAAATAGAAACTGAACTAAAAAAGCTAATGAACATCCCTGTGATGCATGATGACCAGCACGGCACAGCTATTATTTCGGCATCAGCATTACTAAATGCTCTCGAAATTGTCAAAAAAGACATTTCTGAAATACAGATGGTAGTAAATGGTGCTGGGGCTGCCGCTATCTCATGTACTAAGCTATATGTTTCGCTTGGTGCGAAAAAAGAAAACATCGTTATGCTTGATAGCAAAGGGGTTATCCGAAAAAATAGAAAAAATCTACCTACATCCAAAGCAGAATTTGCTACCGACAGAGAATGGAATACTTTAGATGAAGCATTGGATAATGCTGATGTTTTTATAGGTTTATCTACAGGAAATGTAATGTCCACAAAGATGTTGCTATCAATGGCAAAAGATCCAATTGTTTTTGCTTTGGCAAACCCCGTTTCCGAAATAGATTACGACCTTGCAGTAAGCACTAGAGGTGATGTATTGATGGCAACAGGTCGATCTGACCACCCTAATCAGGTCAACAATGTACTTGGATTTCCTTTTATATTTAGAGGTGCTATTGATGTAAGAGCTACCGAAATTAACGAACACATGAAACTAGCAACAGTTAGGGCTTTAGCAAAATTAACAAAAGAACCCGTGCCTGACGCTGTAAAAAAAGCATACAATAATGAGAAACTAGCTTTTGGAAAAGATTATCTAATCCCAAAACCACTAGACACTCGTTTAATTACTACCATCTGCCCCGCAGTAGCAAAAGCAGCGGCAGAGTCTGGGGTAGCACAACACCCTATTACAGATTATATCGCTTATGAATATGAACTTCAAAAAAGAATTGGAGTTGACCAACGACTCATTACACTCCTGTTCGAAAGAGCAAAACAAAATCCAAAACGTGTTATTTTTGCAGAAGCAGATCATCCAAAAATATTACAAGCTGCTAACATCGCTAAAGAAGAGGGGATTTGTGAGCCTATATTATTAGGTGAAAAACATAAAATAGATGCTTTAATTAAAGAATTCAAACTAGACCTCTGCGACTGTCAAATCATTGATCCTGAAGAAGAGAAAGAAAAACGTATTCAATTTGGTCAAGAGTTTTACAAGCGTCGTCAGAGAAAAGGCGTTAATATACAACAGGCCGAAAAATTCATGCGTAAACGTAATTATTTTGGGTCAATGATGGTAGAACTAGAGGAAGCAGATGCTTTAATCTCAGGGCTTACAAGAGATTACCCTACAACAATATTACCTGCCTTACAAATTATTGGTACAGAAGAGGGAGTGGGAAGAGTAGCGGGGATGAACCTTATACTCACTAAAAAAGGACCGATGCTCTTTGCTGACACAGCTGTTAATATTGACCCAAGTATAAATGATTTAATGGACATTACTCGTCTTACCGCTAAACATGCACGGATATTTGACATTAAACCACGTATTGCAATGCTTTCGTACTCTAATTTTGGTTCATCCAAAGGAGAAAGTGCAATTAAAGTTTCAAAAGTAACCGCCTTATTAAAAGAAAAATATCCAGATATGATTATAGAGGGAGAAATGCAAGCAAATGTTGCACTTAACCCTAAACTACAAAAAGAGTTATATCCATTCAGTAAATTAGCAGAAGAAGGAGCAAATACACTTATATTTCCTAATTTAGAATCTGGAAACATCGCTTACAAACTCATGATGGAAATGGGAGGCACAGAATCTATCGGACCTATACTTATGGGAATGAAAAAACCAATTCATGTTTTGCAATTAGGCAGTAGCGTAAGAGAAATATTGAATATGGTAGCAATAGCCGTAGTAGACGCACAAATAACTAAACAAGCTTAATGTACGAATATATAAAAGGGAAATTAACCCATAAAGAAGCTGCTTTTGTAGTATTAGATGTAAACGGAGTGGGTTATCACTTAAACATTTCTTTACAAACGTACTCTAAGATCAAAAGTGAAGAACAATGTATGCTTTTCACTTATTTATATGTAAGAGAGGATGCTCAAAGGCTTTATGGTTTTTTGACACAAACAGAACGAGCTCTTTTTCTATTACTAATGAGCGTATCTGGTATTGGTGCAAATACAGCTATTGCAATGCTTTCTTCCATGTCTCCAGATGAAATGAAGCAATATATACTTAGAGAAGATGCTAAGGCCATCCAAACTATAAAAGGAATTGGGGCAAAAACAGCTCAGAGAGTAATCATAGAACTGAAAGATAAAATTGCAAAAACTACTGAAATAGAAGAAGGACTTATAGTCAACGGAGATAATAATACCAGAAATGAAGCGTTAACAGCCTTAGTAACACTAGGGATTCAAAAAAACGCCGCAGAAAAAACATTAAATGCAGTCATGAAAAAACATGGTGGAGATTTATCTGTGGAAGAATTAATAAAACACGCGCTGAAGTCATAAAATAGTTGATTAAACCAAGTAAAATATTAGTAGGGATATTGTCCCCAATAGTAGGACTCAGCTTCCTCTCGATGATTGCTGCACCTCAAAGCAATTACTCATTATTGAGTAGTAGTATTGATCCGCCAGACTCTACAGAAGTCTCTCTAGGAGGAGATAGCTTATCTCTGCCTAAAAAAAATAATGACGTACTTGGAAATGATCGGCAAGGTGACCCCGTAGGCACTCCGCCTTCAAACTCTCCTTTTGAATATAAACCTCCGTCTAACGTAGAGGTAGAAGTAGACCCTTCTGAGGATTTAAGAAATTATACCATTCGAGAAAATATCGGTAATGATATAGAATACCGATCTCCTTCGGAAATGACTTTTGAAGAATTCGCAGAGTACCAACGCAAAAAACGAATGCAAGAGCATTGGAAAAAAGCCATAAAGAAGAAAAAAAAGGGAAAAGGAGGAACTGATCCTTTTGGCTTTGCTATTTTATCTCCTAAAGGAGAGCCTATTGTAGACATTCGTCCTTCTGGCAATGTAACCATATCAATGGGAGGAAGGTGGTCTCGTACACAAAACCCAGCCATACCTATCAATTTGCAACGAACAGGTGGATTAGAATTTGACCAACAAATTAATCTTAATCTCTTAGGAACAATTGGAGAAAGACTTAATGTAGCTGCCAACTGGAACACCAAAGCTACTTTCGATTTTGACAATAATATCAAAATAAGTTATCAAGGCAAAGAAGAAGATATCATAAAAGAAATTCAGGCAGGGAACGTCAGTATGCCCATCAATAACACCCTTATTAGAGGTGCACAAAACCTTTTTGGTATCAAAACTCGAATGCAATTTGGAAGACTACACGTTACGTCTTTACTTTCTCGGCAACGAGGACAAACTCAGACTTTGTTAATTAGAGGTGGAGCACAAACCAGACCTTTCCAAAAAAGAGCTTCAGAGTATGATGAGTATAAACATTTTTTTCTTTCTCAGTTTTTCAAAAAACGATTCAATAAAGCTTTTGAATTAAACCCATTTGATCCTAATACTGGATTCAGAATTACTCGTGTAGAGATATGGAAGACAAATACCTCTACCACTACTGAAGAATTAAGAAATATCTTTGGATTCATGGATTTAGGAGAGAATGGTACTTCTCTAGATAATAATAACGAAACAGGATTCCTAAGTAATCAAGGTATTAGTAGTACTTTAATTACCAATCCAGACAATAATTCTAATGAGTTATATGGGCAACTTGTTGGGCTCGGAGATAACTTTAGAAACATAGACCAAGCCCTCTCTTCTGTTAGAAATAATACAGCAGTAAAAGATGGTGAGTTTCAATTGGTAACTAGTGCCAAAAAACTCGATCCTGAGCGTGATTATACTTTTCACCCAAGTTTAGGGTACATATCACTAAGATCTCCCGTACAAGAAAACGAAGCTATTGCAGTAGCCTTTGAGTACACTTACAATGGACAACGGTACAAAGTAGGTGAACTCACAGAAGACTTAACAGACATTAATAACGATCAAGTAATCGCCTTAAAATTAATAAAACCACAAAATGTTCCTTTAGGAAATGCCATGTGGGATTTAATGATGAAAAACATTTATAACATAGGTGCAAGTAATTTAATCCCCGACAATTTTCAACTAAGGGTTATTTATAAAGATGATAATACGGGTATTGACAATCCAAGTTTGCAGGAAGGTGGAAAAAACATCGAAGGTGTACCTTTACTACAACTATTAGAGATGGATAGATTCAATCAGAATCGTGACCTTATACAAGATGGGAATTTTGATTACCTAGAATCTTTTACCATCAACTCTCAAAAAGGATTAATTATTTTTCCAAAAAGAGAACCTTTTGGATCAGATTTAAGAAAAGTATTTTTTGAAAAAGGAGATGGAAATGAATTATTTTTAGAAAACAAATACATTTATCAAGCCTTGTACGACACTACCCAAGGCATTGCCAATCAACTCACGTCTAAAGACAAGTTTTTTATCTCTGGGGCTTATCAATCCTCATCGTCTACTGACATATCTCTACCTGGGATAAACATTGCGGAAGGAAGTGTACGGATAACAGTAGGAGCTACAACTTTAGCAGAAGGGCGTGATTACACCGTCAATTATAGCTTAGGTCGTGTACGAATCACTAATGAAGGTGTATTGGCATCTGGAGGAGATATTAAAATCACATTTGAAAAAGCTGATTTATTTGGGTTTAGACAAAAATCATTAATCGGTACACGATTGGATTATCGTATTAATGATGATATAAATATCGGTGCCACAGTACTACACCTTAGTGAGCGACCTTTTGTAACTAGAATAAACATTGGGGATGAACCACTAAAAAACACACAAGTAGGCATGGACGCCAAGTATAGTGAAAACTCTCGTTTAATCACTAAATTAGTAGATGCTTTACCTATCATCCAAACCAAAGCACAATCTAACATCTCTGCTAACTTTGAGGTAGCTGCCTTACTTCCAGGTAATTCCAAAGTAATTGGTAACCAAGGAACTTCTTATATTGATGATTTTGAAGGGGCAGAGACACCTTTTAGTTTTGGCTCATCTGCTACCACATGGAGAATAGGGTCTACTCCAAGAAGATTTGAAGATGACTGGATTTCTGACACGCTACAATATGGATATCACAGGGCAAAATTAAATTGGTACACCATCGACCAATCTTTCTTTGGTAACTCTAGCACAGGAACGGGAGGATTTGACTTACCAGAAGGAGAGTCTCCTGATAGTGATGACGGAGTCAATCATTATGTACGACAAATCATCCCACAAGAAATATTTCCACAACAAAGCCAACAACAAATCACATTAAACACTAATACTTTTGATATGATGTATTACCCTCAATTAAGAGGTGAGTACAACTATAACACTAATCAAAATGAATTAACGCCTGACGGAAAATTTATTGACCCCAAAAAAAACTGGGCAGGTATTGTACGTCCTATCAAGTTTGAGCAAGACTTTAACAAAGCCAATGTAGAATATATTGAGTTTTGGATGATGAATCCATTTCATAACTCTAATGGGAATACACCAGACCTAGATGCTATATTACCTAGCGGAATAGATAAAATTGGGGATGCTTCTCAGATGGGTGGAAAATTATATTTCAATTTAGGTGATGTAAGAGAAGATGTTATTAAAGATAATCGTCATGCTTTTGAAAATGGATTGCCAAATAATATTACTGAATCAAAATGGGGTAAAGTAACAACCCAACCATTTATCAATAATGCTTTTGACAATAATGGAAATAGAGATGCACAAGATGTAGGACTAGATGGAATTGGCTCTAACGAAGAGATTAACGGTTTTTTTACGGATCAAGTAACTGCAATGCAAAACCCATACTATAATCAAGGTGCTAAAGAAGTACAAGATTTTGAAAGTGACCCATCTTCAGATAATTATACTCACTACGTTTTAAATTCAGGTGATAATAGAAGTATTTTAGATCGTTATTTTAATTATAACGGAATGGAGAGCAATTCTCCTATTAATGATGGTTCTTCTTCTTTTCCGAAATCTAATTACAATACTCCTGATAATGAAGATATCAATAATGATAAAACTCTCTCTTTTGATGACAACTATTTTGAATATGAGTTTAATTTAAAACCTTCACTTGTGCAATATGCGGCAGTAGATGAAAACGGAATACCTTTTTCGGGTTATGGAATTGATGTAGAAACCAATCCTTTTATTGTAGACCGAGTAAATACCAGAGGTATTGATTGGTACCAAGTTCGTATCCCTATCCGTCAAAATTATACAACATTTGGTAATATTGGTGGGTTTAGTACAATCAAATTCTTTAGAATGTACTTAACAGGATTTGAAAAACCTGTACTAATTAGAATGGCTAAACTACAATTAGTTGCCAGTCAGTGGAGAAGAACCGCTACCATACAAGGAAGCTCTCTTGGAGAACCCGTAGAGCCCGATGATGATAACTTTACGATTGGTACGGTTAATATTGAAGAGAACTCACAAGGACTCCCTGGCGTATCCTCTCCTTATGTAATTCCACCTGGTACTATTCGTGATTTTGACCAAACATCTAATGTAGAAAGACAGCTTAATGAACAATCTTTACTGCTATGTGTAGAGAATCTCGCTGATGACCAACGCAGATCAGTATTTAAAAACCAGCTTTTTGATATGATTAGCTATAAGCGTTTAAAATTATTTTTACATGCGGAAACAACCGACCCAAATACTCAAGATGATGACTTAAGAGCATTTATCCGTGTAGGAACGGATTTAGACCAAAATTATTATGAAATATCAGTTCCTTTGGTTCTTTCTGACGTTAACAGTTCAGACCCTAATGAAATATGGAAAGAAGAAAATGAAATAGACGTGGCAATTGCTGACCTTATCTCAACTAAAACAGCAAGAGACAAAGCGGGTCTATTAGTTACTGCTCCATTTACTCGCCAAGTAGGCAAATACTTTATCACCGTAAAAGGTAGACCTGATATAACAACTGTACAAACAATGCGAATAGGGATACACAACCCTAGTAATGACGGAGTGGCAAAAAGCGTGTGTATCTGGGTTAACGAATTACGTGTTACCGACTTCAAAAAACAAGCAGGATGGGCAACTACTGCCAATGTAAACATGCAGTTAGCAGATCTTGGTAATGTAACCCTCTCTGGTCGTTACACTTCGGCTGGCTATGGCGACATAGAATCTCGAATAGCTGAAAGAGAACGAGCTAATACAACTCAGTTTGGCATCTCTACCAATCTTGCGATGGATAAATTCTTACCTAAGAAATTTATTAATATTCCTTTATACCTTAGTTATGATAAAAAACTTGTGACACCTCAGTACGACCCCTATGACCAAGATGTAGCGTTTAAAGAAGTGTTAAGAAACAAATCTGAAAATGAACGAAATGAATACCGTAAGAAAATTATTTATGAAAAAACCACACGTTCTATTCAATTAACAAGTGTAAAACTAGTAAAAACAAATCCTAGTGCTAAAAAACATTTTTATGACCCTCATAACATCACAGTAGGTGCTGGATTTACAGAGGAAAAAGAAACTGGTTCTGGTAATCAAGGACCAAGTGTAAGAGGGAATAACACTGCTCTATTCCTCAATCAAACATATAAAGGCTCTGCGGCATATAATTATTCTTTTGGCAAAAAACCTATTGAGCTATTCAAAAAGACAAAAAGAATGAAGGGAAAGTATTGGAAACCAATCAAAGACATCAACTTTAACCCATTACCTTCTAGTATCTCAATAAAAGGTGGATTAAATAGAAATTATATCAAAACTCAATTGTATAACTCTTTTCTTAATACGGACGGAGTCACGCCTACTTACGAAAAAAGATTTTTCTTTGATAGGACATATAACTTAAGATGGGGATTAACAAAAAGTATTAATTTAACCTATGCAGCTACTGCAAAATCATTAATTGATGAGCCTCTAGGTGACAAAGAAGGTAATCCTGATATCGCTAGAAAAGGTTTTGTAAGTTCTCGTAAGATATACCGTGACTCTTTAATCGCTAACATCTTAGATTTGGGAAGAATCAAGAATTTTAACCAAACGGTAAATATATCATACAAAGTGCCGTTAGATAAAATCCCATTATTCAACTGGACAAAAACTACGGCAAAGTACAGTACTGGCTATAATTGGATTGCAGGACCTGTTGGCTTGGCTGATACTCTCGGGAATAACATCTCCAATAACAATACTTTCTCTGTCAATACACGACTGAACTTCACTAGACTTTACAATAAGTCTAAAACCCTTAAAAAAATAAAAGGACGATATGCAGCTAGAAAGAAAACAATTACAAATGAAGAGGGTGAAAAAGTAGAGACGAAAGAAGTATACCCAGAGCTAAAAGGTTTAAAATCTGCTGGTAGATTCTTAACAATGATCCAAAACATTAGTGGGCAATATTCTCAAAATAACTCCATTTCTATGACTGGTTTTTTAGGCAAACCCCAGTATTTTGGCGTGGGTAAAGATTTTAACAATGCCCCAGGCATTCCGTTTATATTAGGAAGCCAAGACATAGACCGTATTAGAGATGATGTAACTGCTACTGAGTGGTTGTCTAAAAGCAAGGCTCTCAACACTCCTCTTGCCCAAACTCATACCGAAAAAATATCTGTAAAAGCATTGCTAGAACCAATGAAGTATTTTAGAATTAACCTTAATGCAGATTATACAAAAGGAAGAAACTATACCGAAAACATTATTTATAACGATACAATCAATACTTACCAAAGTCGTAATCAGTTTTTAGGAGGAAATATAAAGATGTCATTTATCACCATAAAAACAGCTTTTACACAAGATAGAAGTGACAATTCTAACAAAGTATTTAGTCAATTTAGCGAAAACAGAAATGTACTTCAAGCTAGGCTCAACCAAGAGCGAGGAGGAAGTGAAGGGGGGTTTGATCAAAACTCTCAAGATGTTCTTATCCCAGCATTTCTTGCCGCCTATACAGGTAAAGACATTGGTGCTGACCCAAGTGCTATTTCTAAAAAAACATTATCCCCCAGTCGAGCCTTTCCATTGCCTAATTGGAAGCTTACCTACTCTGGGCTAAGTAAACTTAATCCTTTCAAAAAAAGATTTACTTCATTTAATGTCACTCATTCATACAAATCAGAATATTCTATTGGGAGCTTCTCTAGTTCTTTATTGTATTCAAACATTGGACCTAACACAGGGTTTGTACCTAATTACAGTACTTTGGACACCAATGAAAGTGGAGGAATTGTCCCCAACCTTATCATTAATCAAGTCTCTATCCGTGAGCGATTTAGCCCATTACTCGGTATTTCGTTTAATACCCGTAAGCGTATGAATGTACGGATTAGCTACAACAAGATGAGAACACTTACGCTAAACATGTCCAATGCTCAAGTGACCGAAGAAATTAGTAATGATGTAAAATTTGGACTTGGATATAGTAAAAAAGGAGCTCCAAGATTTGGGAAAAGACCCTTGTTTGGTCTTAAGAATAAAGTAACGTATAAAATAAATTTCACCTTAAGAGACACAAAATCTACCCAAAGAAGCTTGTCTAGTGACACACAAGAAGAAAATCATGTAGTGACAAGAGGGAATTTAAGTTTGCGATTACAGCCAACTATTAATTACGAGTTTAGCCGTAGACTCAACGTACAACTCTTCTTTGACCGAACAATCAATGCTCCTAAGATTTCTAGTTCGTTTAGAAGAACAACCACCGAGTTTGGTGCTAGGGTTAAGTTTAGTTTGATGTAAATATCAGGGGTATTAAATATGTATTATTTTTACTCGGATGACAGTAATATTGTATTGAGATTTTTTTGCGTAAAGGGTTGAAACGACATAAGACCGTTGCAAGGTGAGTAGTTTATTTTTCCAAAATTTTGTATCTTTATGC